>NZ_JBNBPO030000011.1:0-119417 GCF_051280635.3 Nocardioides proteolyticus
TGTGGACGTGGTCGAGGTGGCGGAGGGTGCGGGAGCAGCGGGCGAGCTTGCGGCAACCGGAGTTGAGGTAGGGCTCGGAGCGGAAGCCGTTCCAGGCCGACCACATCCGGTCGTCCCAGATCACGTACATCACGCCCATCCGGCGGGCCAACGCGTCGGGGTTCCCGGCCGCGTCGGTGGCGAAGAGCCGCTGGAGGAGGCGCTTGACCCGGACCCGGTCGGCGCGCCGCCGGGTGTCGACGGTCCAGTCGAACGCCCGGCCCTCCTTGTGCTCCGAGCGGCCACCGGTGCGGCAGGCGCGGGAGATCCCGCCCATCCGGCCGCCGTACTTGCGCACGATCCAGCGGGCCAGCTCCACGGTGCCCGGCTTCGCCGACGGCGAGCAGCGGCGCTGCGGCTGGTACGGCGCGTAGTCCTCGACGGGCGTGGCCGCGCGGGCCGGGGTGGCGACGACCAACAGGCTCGCGAGGACGGCGACCGCCACCGCGAGAGCGGCGGGCACGGACAGGGACATGACGGCGCGGAGTGGGCGCACGGATCCTCCAGGTCGAGCACGGGCAGGAGATCACCATCGGCACCGCCCGCCGGGACCTGAGGACCGCGCAGCGGTCAACCCCGCGCCGCCGGCACGATCCGCTT
This sequence comes from Nocardioides proteolyticus, assembly GCF_051280635.3. NCBI lineage: Bacteria > Bacillati > Actinomycetota > Actinomycetes > Propionibacteriales > Nocardioidaceae > Nocardioides > Nocardioides proteolyticus. The sequence goes on from NZ_JBNBPO030000011.1 coordinate 640, forward strand.
GCCGAAGCAGCGCGACAGCTCCGCGCCGGCGTAGTGCCCGAACCCGGGGACCTGCACGTAGCCGCTGCTGGCGTACAGCGCGATCGCCTCCGGCTGCAGCAACCCCGTCTCGAGCACGACGAGGTCGTGGCCCGCCGCCGCGGCGCTGCGCTCGAGCTCGGCCAGCACCACCCGGGCGAACCCGCGACCGCGCTCCTCGGGCACGACGTACATCCGCTTCACCTCCACCGCGCTGGTGCCGCCGAGCACCCGGACCGGCGACCGCCGCCAGGCGCCGGTCGCGACCGGCCGCCCGCCGGCGTACCCGACGAGGAACAGCCCGCCCGGCGGCTCGAAGTACGACGCCTCGATCGGACTCTCGTCCGGCGACCCGTAGCGCTCGACGTACTCGCCCTGGACGCGCGCGACGAGCGCGGCGGCGTCGGGGTGGTCGTAGCCCACCGGCTCCAGGACCAGCGCGGGCTCGGGCACCGGACCAGCCTAGTGAGCGGCGGCGCCCGCCCCTCGGCGCGGTTGCTGCCCGGCGCGGCCCGCCTGCAACAATGGGCCGGCTGACACCGTGGTCACCGGACGCGCACATCTCAACCTGAAGGCAGCTCATGACCGACCTGCAGATCCCCGCTGACCTCAAGCCCGCCGACGGCCGGTTCGGCGCCGGCCCCTCGAAGATCCAGACCAGCCACCTCGACGCGCTGGCCGCGACCGGCGCCACGCTGATGGGCACCTCCCACCGCCAGGCCCCGGTGAAGGACACCGTCGGCCGGGTGCGCGAGGGCCTGGCCGCGCTGTTCGAGCTGCCCGAGGGCTACGAGGTGGTGCTCGGCAACGGTGGCGCGACCGCGTTCTGGGACATCGCGGCGTTCGGCCTGATCGAGCGGAAGTCGCAGCACCTGAGCTTCGGGGAGTTCTCCGCGAAGTTCGCGAAGGCCGCCGAGCAGGCGCCGTGGCTGGACGCCCCGACCGTGATCAGGTCCGAGCCCGGCGCCCGGCCCGAGGCCGTCGCCGAGGACGGTGTCGACGTCTACGCGTGGGCGCACAACGAGACCTCGACGGCCGTGATGGCTCCGGTGGTGCGTCCCGACGGCGCCGACGACGGCGCGCTGGTGCTGATCGACGCCACGTCGGGCGCCGGCGGTCTCCCGGTCGACCTGACCCAGGTCGACACCTACTACTTCGCGCCGCAGAAGTGCTTCGCCTCCGACGGCGGCCTGTGGATCGCGATCATGTCGCCGGCCGCGCTGGAGCGCGCCGCCCGCGTCGCGGCCACCGACCGCCACATCCCCGCGTTCTTCGACCTGCCGACCGCGATCGACAACTCGGCGAAGAACCAGACCTACAACACCCCGTCGGTCGCGACGCTCTTCCTCATGGCCGAGCAGCTGGACTGGATGAACAGCCAGGGCGGGCTCAAGGGGATGGTCGAGCGGACCACCGCCTCCTCCGACGCGCTCTACGGCTGGGCGGAGCGGACGTCGTACACGACGCCGTACGTCGCCCGTCCGGAGGACCGCTCGCTGGTCATCGGCACCATCGACTTCGACGACGCGATCGACGCCGCCGAGGTGGCGAAGGTGCTGCGCGCCAACGGGATCGTCGACACCGAGCCCTACCGCAAGCTGGGCCGCAACCAGCTGCGCATCGCGATGTATCCCGCGGTCGACCCGGCGGACGTCGAGGCGCTGACCGCCTGCATCGACTTCGTCGTCGGGGCGCTGTGACGGGAGCCTGAGGGGCGGCCTCAGTCGGCGTCAGGCGGCGTCAGGCCGCCTCGGCGCCGTCAGGCACGTCAGGCGACGACGTCGACCCGCGGCGCGCCGAGCGCCACGAGGAGCTCGCGCCGGGCCTCGCCGGAGACGGCGCCCGGCGTCGACAGGGCCTCCACGACGGTGCTCTGCAGCTCGCGGTGCTCCTGGAAGTGCCGCAGCGCCGCCGACCGCCACGCGTCGACGTCGGGGCCGGCCTCGACCGGCAGCGGCTCGGGACGGCTCGGCAGCACGCATGCCCAGCAGACGATGGCCAGGCCGACCAGGAGCAGCGCGGTGGTGAGCTCGAGCGACATGGTCGTCTCCTTCCGGGCCTGGCGAGATTCGGTTGCTGGACCAACGACCGCCCGCCCCCGAGGTGACGACCGTGAAGCGACTCAGGACCCGGTCCCAGCATCCAGCCGCGACCGGACGAGCTCGTACGTCGGCCGGCCGAACGCCACGATCCGCGCCACCTCCACCGCGGTCGGCGTCGCCCGCAGGGTCCCGATGGCGGCGTCGATCGCATCCGGCACCGGCCATCCGTAGATCCCTGCGCTGACCAACGGGAAGGCCACCGACCGGGCGCCGAGCTCGTCGGCCACCTCCAGCGCCCGCCGGTAGCAGGAGGTGAGCAGGGACCGGTCGGTCTCGCCGGCCCGGTGGTTGGGGCCGACGACGTGGATCACCCAGCGCGCGGGCAGCGCTCCGGCCGTGGTCCACCCGGCGTCGCCGGTGGCCAGGCCGTCGGGGAACCGGCGTACGCAGTCGGCGAGGACCTCCGGCCCGCCCGCGGCGTGGATCGCGCCGTCGACCCCGCCGCCGCCCCGCATGCCGCGGTTGGCCGCGTTGACGACCGCGTCGACCGGCTGGCGGGTGATGTCGCCCTCGACCACCTCGAGCTGCATGCCTCGAGCCTGCCACGCGGAGCCGGCCAGGCCGACCCGGCCCACCGGTCCTTCCCGGCCCACCCGGCCGGCTCACCCGTTCCGGCTCACCCGATCCGGATCAGCCGCTGCGGATCAGCCGCTGCGGATCAGCCGCAGGGTCGCCCGTTCGAGGGCCAGCTGCCGGGCGTCCGGGTCCGGGTAGTCCCGCCGTACGGCGGACCTGATGGTGCGGCCCTCGTCGTAGGCGTCGACCACCCGCGGGTCGACGTACGACGACCGGGCGAGGGTGGGCGTGTTGCCGAGGAACTCCGCGACCTCGCGCATGGCCGCGGTGACGGCCCGCTTCCTCGCGGTCTTGCTGGCGTCGGGGCCGGGGGCCTCGGCGAGCAGGGCAGCGGCCATGACCGTCGCGTGCCAGGTGCGGAAGTCCTTCGCGGTCGCGTCCATGCCGCTGACGTCCCGCAGATAGTCGTTGACGTCCGCCGGGGTCAGCGGCCGCCACCGGTGTCCGTTGCGGAACGCCAGCAGGCAGGGGTCGGTGTTGCTCCTCCGGCGCCGCATCCGCTCGACGACCTCGGTCACGTCGGCGTCCTCGATCTCGACGTGGTGCTCGACCCCGGACTTGCCGGTGAACTCGAAGACGAGGCGGCCCTGCTCGCGCCGGACGTGGTGCCGCTCGAGCGTGGTCAGCCCGAACGAGCCGTACTCCTCGGCGTAGACGTCGTTGCCGATCCGGAAGCAGCCCAGGTCCAGCAGCCGCACGGCGAGGGCGCAGGCGCGACCGAGGCCGAGGTCCTCGGCCGCCAGGTCCTCGCGGACCCGGTCGCGCACCTTCGGCAGCCGCTTGCCGAACCGCAGCACCCGGTCGTGCTTCTCGGCCGCGCGCTGCTCGACCCAGTACGGGTGGTAGAGGTACTGACGCCGCCCCGCGTCGTCGGTGCCGACCGCCTGGAGGTGGCCGTTGGGGTGGGGACAGATCCACACCTCCCGCCAGGCCGGCGGGATCACCAGGGCCCGGCACCGCGCCACGGCGTCCGGCGGCAGCCGGTCGCCGTGCTCGTCGAGGAAGACGAACCCCCGGCCGGCCCGACGCCGCGTCCAGCCCGGCTGGTCGGGCGAGGTACGACGGAGTCGGGGCATGCCGTGGAGGTAACCCGAGCGGGGCGGGTCAGTCCTCGCGTGCGGCTCCGGTCAGGCGCTCCTGCGCCGGCGGGCGACGAGCAGGCCCGCCCCCGCGGCCGCGCAGAGGCCGCCGACGGCGGCCAGCAGGGCCAGGTGCTCGGGCGACCCGGTGGCAGGGAGGAATCCGCCACGCTCGTCGGTGGCGTCGGCCGCGGCCTCGCGCGTCGCGGCGAGGTCGGCGGGCGCGGCCACGACCAGGCCGAGGACCTCGCCGTTCTCGTCGGGCAGGCCGGGGGCGCCCTCGTCGGGGGTGCCGGCGGCCGGCTGCTCGCCGGGAACCTCGTCCTCGGGAACCTCCTCGCCCGGAACCTCCTCGCCCGGGACCTCCTCGCCCGGGAGCTCCTCGCCCGGCACCTCGCTCGACGTGGGGCAGCCGGCCAGCGAGATCTCCCGCGCCTGCTCGCCGTCCTCGGCGTAGCGGACGGCGACCGAGCCGACCTGCCCGTCGGAGAACGGGTAGGGGAAGGAGCCGGTGAAGCCGTCGCCCTCCAGCGCGTGGTAGTCCACGACGATCACGTGGTGGGGGATCTCGGTGGCACCGGGCTTGCGGACGTACTTGCAGACCACGACCTTCCGCTGCTCGCGCCCGGCCTGGCCCGGAGGCGTGCCGGCGCCGGGAGCCTCCTGCGCGGGGGCGCCGGGGGCGCCGGGGGCGCCGGGGGCGTCGGGGGCGTCGGGACGCTCCTTGGGACCCTGGGCCTTCGCGCCCGGAGCCGCCTGGCCGCGGTTGCCGTGGTCGGCCTGCCCCTTCCCGTTGGACTTCCCCTTGGCCTTCCCCTTCGCGTTCCCGTTGGCCTTCCCGTTGGCCTTCCCATTGGCGTTGCCCTGACCCTTGCTCTTGCCCTGGCCCTCGCCCTGGCCCTTGCCCGCCTCCGACGCACCACGGCCGCGGTCGCCACCGTTCGGATCACCTCCCGGCTCCGCGGCGTGCGCCGGCCCGGCGAGGGCCAGCGAGAGCAGGGCGGTGGGAAGCGCCAGGGCGAGTGCGGGCCGCCGCGAGGGGCGGGAGGAGCTGGACAACGTCGGATACCTCCAGGTATCGGCGCGGCATGGCCGCGAGAACCGGACAACGGACCGAGCGCCTGGTTCCCGAGTACCAGCCCGGCGGCCGGTCCGGCCCGCACACCGCGCGGCCGGCACCCGGATCTCGCCGAGAGCTCACCCTCGGAAACGGAGAGGGTTCGCCACGGTTATCGGCGGGCCGGCGTGGCATGACTCACCGGTATGAACCGCCGATCGGTGGGCACTTCCCTCGCCCGCCCCGGGCCCAGACGCCGGCTCCGCAGCCACGACTACGGAGTGCACGGACGGCGCCGGTGACGCACCGCCGACCAGTCGGGCTGGTCACCGGGCGGGACAAGACCTACCTGGTCGCCGGCAGGGCGGCCGGCACGCGGAGTGGGCCTCCGAACCGGTCGTTCCGCACACCGCGGCCCGCCATGCCGGGGCGGGCTGACCGCCGCGGTCAGACCGCGCGGATCCGGAGCGCGCAGCGCGACCCCTCGTCGAGCCGCTCCCGCTCCCGCACCGATTGCTTGACCGGGAGCAGGAAGGTGCCGTGCTCCTTGCTGGGGAAGACGCTGGTGCGCCAGGTGGTGGAGCCCAGCGTCACCTCGACCCGCACGCTGCCGAACCCCTTGCGGGGTGCCGGGTCGTCGATCGCGTCGGCCACCTCGTGCGGCAGGTGGACGAAGAACCAGGAGCCCGGGTCGGCGCCGTCCGGACGCCAGCGCCACAGCGCGGCGGTGAACTGGTGCTCGGTCACGAGCACCGATCGTGGCAGCCGGCGCCGACACCGGCCGACACCAGGCCTACCGGCTCAGCGGCGCGACCTGCGGCAGTCGGGCGAGCTTGTGCGGGTTGCGCATCACGTAGATGCGGCTGACGCGCCCGTCCTCGACGACCACGCTGACCGCGGCGACCAGCTCCTCGCCGTCGTCGATCCGCACGCCGGGCGCGCCGTTGAGCCAGACCGGCGAGAGGTCGAGGCCCGGCGCGAGCGCCGGCACGTTGCTCAGCAGTCGGCCGACCGGCTCCCTCCCGGCGAGCGGCTTGCGGATCGCGGGCGCCAGGCCGCCGCTGTCCGCGACGATGACCACGTCGGGCGCCAGCACGTCGAGCAGGCCCTGCAGGTCGCCGCCCCGCACCGCGGCGAGGAACCGGTCGACCACCTGCTGCTGCTCGGAGCGGCTGACCCGGGTCCGGGGGCGGCGGGCGGCCGTGTGCTCGCGGGCCCGGTGGGCGATCTGCCGCACCGCGGCGGGGCTCTTGCCGACGGCGGCGGCGATCTCGTCGTACGGCACGTCGAAGACCTCCCGCAGCACGAACACGGCGCGCTCGGTGTGGCCGAGCGTCTCCAGCACGGTGAGCATCGCCATCGAGACGCTCTCCGCCAGCTCGGCGTCCTCGGCGACGTCGGGCGCGGTCTGGAGCGGCTCGGGGAGCCACTCGCCGACGTACTCCTCGCGCCGGCGGGCCAGCGTCCGCATCCGGTTCAGGGCCTGCCGGGTGACGATGCGTACGGCGTAGGCGCGCGGGTCTCCCACTGCGGACCGGTCGACGTCGGCCCACCGCAGCCAGGCCTCCTGCACCACGTCCTCGGCGTCGGCCGCCGAGCCGAGCATCTCGTAGGCCACCGTGAAGAGCAGGCTGCGGTGGTCGACGAACGGGTCAGTCACGAGGCGGACGCTACCGCCGGACGTCCGCTCGGGTCGGCCAGCGGCTTGAGGCCGCAGGCGGCGGCGAACCCGTCGGACTCGATGCCCAGCGCGACGTTGGTGCGGCTGGAGAAGTTCGCGAAGGCGACGACCGAGGTCAGCTCGACCAGGGCGGCCGCCCCGAGCTGGTCGAGGAGCCGCGCGGACAGCTCGTCGGTCACCGTCGGCGGCGTCTGGCTCATCGCCTCGGCGTAGGCCAGCACGTCGCGCTCGAGCGGCGTGAAGACGTCGGACTCCCGCCACCGCGGAACCTCGCGCGCCTTGTCGAGGTCGAGGTCCTTGTTGCGCGCCTCGAAGTAGTTGAAGTCCAGGCACCAGGTGCAGCCGATCAGCGACGCCACGGCCATGTGGGCGAACGTCTTGAGCGTCTCGTCGCAGGCGTCCCACGCCTGCACCTTGCGCCCGATGCCGGAGGCGCTCATCAGCACCTTGGGGTTGTGCCAGTAGATGCCGAGCGACGTCGGCACCTGGCCGAGCATCCTCCTCGCCATCCGCTTCATCAGGGCCGCCTTGAGGCCGGTCATCTCGGCCGGGGGGATGCGGGTCTCGCCGGTCATGTCTCCTCCTGAGGTCGGTGGGCTCGCCATGAAGACACCGCCCGGCCCGGGCGTGTGACAGGGCCGGAGGAACGCCGGACCGGCCGGCGCGGCGGGGTCAGCGGGGTCAGCGCGGGCGCAGCGACCGGAGCAGCACCACCACGATGACCGCCCCGGCGACGCCGCCGAGGGCCCACGGCCACCAGCCGCGCTCGGTCTCCACCTCGACCGGCACCGATCGGTCGGGGGCGGTCCGGCCCGACGGCGACTCCCCCGGCTCCGCCGGTGCGCTCTGCTCCCCGCCATCGGCACCGCCACCGCCACCGCCACCGCCACCGCCACCGCCACCGGCGAGCGTCCGGCGCAGGTCGGCCGGCAGCGGGACCGTGCGCACCTCCGAGCCCGCGCCCTCGGTGCTGACCAGCACCTCGCCGCGCTCGGAGACCGCGATGCCCTCCCCCTGCGGCTGGGGCGGCAGGTCGACCAGCGCGATCCGCTCGAGCGCGGGCCAGGTGTAGAACGCCGCCTGCTCGTAGTTGCGGAGCACCAGGTGCCGCCCGTCGGGGAGGAACGCCCCGTCGGTCGCGATGCCGAGCACCTCGTCGACCGGCTCCAGCACGTTGGGCTCGGTGGCCGACAGCCGCGCCGGCGCGGCGTAGAGCCGGCCGATGAACTCCTTGGCGACCACGTAGAGCCGACCGGTCACCGGGTGGACGAGCAGCGTCTCCGCGTCGTGCGCCCCGTCGGCGTAGACCAGGTCGTACGTCGCCGCCTCGACCGCGCGGTCACCCCGCCCGACCGTCACGCGGGCGACCTCGACCGAGTCGCGCGCGGCCCGGTTGTCGCCGATGTCGCCGACCCAGATCGTGCGGTCCTCGCCGGCCCGCCCCGGGGCCAGCGCCTCGACGTCCACCGCCTCACCCGGCCAGGTCGTCACGCCCACGGTGTCGCCGGTCGCCGGGTCGACGACGAAGACCCGGTTGCCGTCGCCGGAGTCGTTGACCGTGACCACGAGACCGTCGCGGGCGACCAGCCCGCTGGACTCCACGATCCGCTCGTCGGTGAAGGTGAACAGCAGCTCCCCCTCGGCCGGCTCGGCCGCGTCGGCGCCGACCAGGAACCCGACGGCGAAGGGCAGCGCGGCCAGGGCGAGCAGCAGCCGCTCCACCCGGGTCACTCCCCCGCCTCGCCCGCTGCGCCCGCCTCGCCCGCCTCGCCCGCCGCGACCCTCAGCAGCTCACCGAGGCGGGGACGGATGCCCCACGTGGTCACCAGGGCGTCGTACTCGCCCGCGACCTCGGCGGGCGGCGGGCCGCCGGCCCGCACCGCCCGGAGCAGGGTGTTGCGCGGCGTGTGCTGGCTGGCGACGAACTCGATCACCTCCACCCGGTAGCCGCGGGTCCGCAGCAGGGAGGCGCGCAGCGCGTCGGTCAGGGTGTCGGCGAACCGCTCCCGCAGGATGCCGTGCCGGGTCAGCGAGGCGTACGGCGCCGGGGCGGGCGCCCCGCGCAGCTGCGCCGCGATGTCGTGGTGGCAGCAGGGCGCGGCCAGCACCAGCGAGGCGCGCCACTCCACCGCGCGGGCGAGCGCGTCGTCGGTGGCGGTGTCGCAGGCGTGGAGGGCGAGCACCACGTCGGGCCGCTCCGCGAGGGTCGCCTCGCCGATCGTGCCGACCACGAAGTCCGCGTCGATCCCCAGCCGCTCCGCGACCGCCGCGTTGTGCCGGGCGGACTGCTCCTTCACGTCCACGCCGGTGAGCCGCACCGGGATGCCCCGCCGGCCGCTGAGGAAGCGGTGCGCGGCGAAGGTGAGGTAGCCGTTGCCGCAGCCGAGGTCGACGATGCGGAGCGGGTCCTCGGCCGACGGGCGGCGCACGTGGCCCTTCGCGACCGCCTCCGCGACGGTCCGGTCGAGGATCCGCAGGAAGTCCTCGACCTGGCGGTACTTCGCCATCCGGCTGGGCTTGATCCGGCCCTGCCCGTCGGCGAGGCCGAGGGCGGCGAAGAGCGGGTCGTCCTCGGGCAGCAGCCGCTCCTTGGCGCGGTCGTGGGCGCGGTCGGGTCCCGCGTCGCGGGCCTCGGCCGGTGAGCCGGTCGCGGCCTTGGTGTGGACGGCGGCGTCGCCCTTCTTCGTCACTCGCAGCGCGAGGTGGTGCTCGGTGGTGTCCACCGTCCAGTTGCCGAACGGCTCATCGAGCAGCGCCGCGACCGCCTCCGCGGCCGCCTCCCCGCGGGCGTGGTTGGCGGTGTGGGCCTGCGTCGCGTCGTACCGGACGACCTGGAGGTGCCGCCCGGCCTTGAGGTCCACCCACCGCAGCTCGACCCGGCGCCAGGGTGGCGTCGCCGAGCGCTGCCGGCCCGACGCGACGGCCCGCACCAGCCGGTCGTCGGCGAGGAGGTCGGCGCGCACCCGGGCGAGCCCCTCGGCCAGCGGCTCCGTGGTGCTGCTCATCTGCCCCTCACCCCATCAGCGCGGCGACGACCACGATCACCAGCAGCGCCACGAGCGCCGCGGGGATGATGAGGCGGCGGTGGCGCGGGTTCACTCCTCAAGCGTAGAGGCGAGCAGCTCGGCGAGGTGCAGCGACCGCACGCCGGCGAGGTCGTCGAGCTGCAGCGAGCAGGACAGGCCGTCCGCAAGCACGACCGTGGCGGGCTCGGCGGCGAGGGCGGTGCGCACGGCCGGCAGCAGATGGGTCTCCGCGACGGCCACCGAGACGTCGTAGTGCTCCATGCCGAAGTTGCCGGCCAGCCCGCAGCACCCCGGCACCCGGACGAGCTCGGCGCCGGTCTTGCGCAACAGGCCCTCGTCGGCGTTCCACTTGAGCACGGCGTGGTGATGGCAGTGCGGCTGCGCGACGACCTTGGTGCCGGTGAGGTCCGGCAGGGGCAGGTCGAGCTCGTTGACCAGCTCGGCGAAGGTGCGGACGCCGGCGACCACGGCGGCGGCCGCTGCCGGGTCGTCGGCCAGCTCGACCGCGTCCGAGCGCAGCGCGGCCAGGCACGACGGCTCGAGCCCGATCACCGGCACCCCGCTGTCGACGTACGGCGCCAGGGTGGCCAGGGTGCGGCCGACGATCCGCCGCGCCTCGTCGAGCTGCCCAGTGGTGATCCAGGTGATCGCGCAGCACGCCGGCTCCTCGATCACCGCCACCCGCAGCCCGGCCGCCTCCAGGAACCGCACCGCCGCCTGCCCCGGCCCGGTTCGGAAGTGGTCGGTGAAGGAGTCCGCCCACAGCCACACGTCCGGCCGGTCCTCACCTGCCGGTCCGTCGACTCGATCGGTGGCGGCCGCCCAGCGGCGCAGGGTGACCGGGGCGAAGGTGGGCAGCGAGCGCCGGGCGTCGACCCCCGCCACCTTCTTGGCGACCGCGGCGAGGGGGCGGAGTCGCAGCGAGGCGTTGGCGACCCGCGCGGTCGGTGCGGCGAGGCGGGCCCAGCGCGGCAGCCGCCCCATGGTGAAGTGGGTCCGCGGCCGGCGCGGCGCGCCCTTGCCGGAGTAGGTCTGGTGCAGCGTCTCGGACTTGTACGTCGCCATGTCCACGCCGGTCGGGCAGTCCGACGCGCAGCCCTTGCACGACAGGCAGAGGTCGAGCGCCTCGTGCACGGCCGGGTCGGCCAGGCCCCGGACGAGCGACCCGTCGAGCGCCTCCTGCAGGACGCGCGAGCGGCCGCGGGTGGAGTCCTTCTCCTGTCCCGTCGCGAGGAACGACGGGCACATCACGCCGCCGCCCGCCCCCAGCGACGGTACGACGCACTTGCCGACGCCGGTGCAGCGGTGGACCGCGGTCCCGAACGAGGCGTCGTGGGTCAGCTGCAGCGCGCTGCGCACCGACGTCACCGGCCGCACCGGCCGCAGGTCGGCGTCGAGCGGCTCGGGGTCGACCAGCACGCCGGGGTTGAGCAGGCCTCGAGGATCGGCCGCGTGCTTGACGGCGCGGAACAGCCGCAGCGAGGTCTCGTCGTACATCAGCGGGAGGAGCTCGGAGCGCGCCCGGCCGTCGCCGTGCTCGCCCGACAGCGAGCCGCCGTAGCCGCGGAGCCGCTCGGCGCCGGCGGTCAGGAAGTCGCGGAACACCCGCGCCGACGCCGGGTCGCCCGCCGCGAAGGGGAAGTCGATCCGCACGTGCACGCAGCCGTCGCCGAAGTGGCCGTAGGGCACGCCGTCGAGGTCGTGCTCCCGGAGCAGCTCGTCGAAGTCGCGGAGCCAGGCGCCCAGCCGGTCCGGCGGCACGGCGGCGTCCTCCCACCCGGAGTAGGCGGGGGTGGCCAGGCTGCGGGCGGCCAGCCCGGCGCCGTCCTCGCGGATCCGCCAGATCGCGGCCGCCTCCGCAGCCGTCGGCACGATCCGCCACTCGAGGGCCCCGGAGACCGCCGCCAGCCGCTCCAGCACGGCCGGCGCCTCGGCACCGGTGGCCTCGGCCAGCAGCCAGCCGGCACCCTTCGGCAGCTGCGGCACCGGACCCTTCTGCCGCACCAGCTCCACCAGCCGCGCGTCGAGCCCCTCGCAGGCGACCATCGCGCCCTGCGCCGCGGCCAGCAGGGCGGGTACGGCGTCGGCCGCCTCGGGCATCGACGGATAGCCGAGCACGAGCAGCTGCCGGGGCTGCTCCTCGACGAGCGCGACGGTCACCTCGCGCAGGATCCCCAGCGTGCCCTCGGAGCCGGCCAGGAAGCGGGCGACACCGGCCCCGTCGCGCAGCGACTCCGGCAGCAGCTGCTCCAGGGAGTAGCCGGACACCTGGCGGGTGAACCGGCCGAACGACGTGCGCACGTGCTCGAGCTCGGCTGCCACCACGTCGGCCAGGCGCCGCTCCACCTCGCCCGGCGCGGCGGCCCGGTCGCCCCAGAGCACGTCGGCGGCGCGGACCGTGTCGGACGTGCGGCCGTAGCCCAGCGCTCGCGAGCCGCACGCGTTGTTGCCGACCATCCCGCCGATGGTGCAGCGGGTGTGGGTCGACGGGTCCGGCCCGTACCTCAGCCCGTACGGCGCCGCGGCCGTCTGCAGCCGCGCGTGCACCACGCCCGGCTCGACCCGCGCGGTGCGCGCCTCCGGGTCGATCTCGAGGACCCGGTCGAGCCGGCGGGTGTCCACGACGATGCCGGTGCCGACGGCGTTGCCGGCGATCGAGGTGCCGGCGCCGCGCATGGTGACGGTGGTGCCGGCCTCGGCGGCGACGCCGAGCACCGCCTCGAGCTCGTCGCGGTGGTGCGGGCGCGCCACGACCGTGGGCAGCACCCGGTAGAGGGAGGCGTCGGAGGAGTAGAGGGCGCGGGTCAGCGTCGAGTCGTCCGCCTCCACGCCCTGCCGCCGGAGGGCGGCGACGAGGTCAGCGGTCACCAGTGCTCCATCGATCCGCCGATGATCACGGCGAGGTCCTCGCCGGTCACCTCCTTGGGCGCCGTGGCGAGGAGGCGCTGCTGCTTCAGGGCCCCGTCGACCAGGTCGTCGACGTCGCCCTCCCCGTAGCCGACCGCCCCGAGCCCGTTGGGGATGCCGATGTCGCGCATCAGGCTGCGCAGGACCCCGGGGAGCACGTCGGGGCCGTCGCCCTCGGCGTCCGGTGCGAGCAGCCGCGCGGCGCGCAGGTGGCGGTCGGGCGCGGCGTCGAAGGTGAACCGGAACGCCTCCGGCGCGGTGAGCGAGACGGCCATGCCGTGGGGGACGATCGGCTCGTCGTCCGGATAGTCGGCCGGCCGGAACTCCCTGACCCGGCCGGCGATCGGGTAGGCGTTCGCGTGCGGGATGTGCACCCCGGCGTTGCCGAAGCCGAGACCGGCGAAGGTCGCGGCGAGCGCCATGTCCTCGGCCGCGTCCGGCTCCTGGCGCACCGCGCGGCGGAACGCCGTCGCGAGCAGGCCCATCGCGCGCTCGGACCACAGGTCGGCGATCGGGTTGGAGCCGCAGTAGGGCACCCGCTGCTCGGGCTGCTTGGCCTCGAAGTCGGCGTACCACCGCGCCGTGTAGCTCTCCAGCGCGTGGCAGAGGATGTCCATCCCCGCCGCGGCCACGACGCCCGGCGGCTGGGTGGCCGAGAGCGACGGGTCGACCACGGCCAGCCTCGGCCGCAGCGCCGGGTGGCTGATGCCGGTCTTCACCCTCAGCGACAGCACGTCCATCACGCAGATCGTCGTCGACTCGCTGCCGGTGCCCGTGGTCGTCGGCACGGCGACCAGCGGGAGCACCGGCTGCTGCGGCGCGCGCGCCCGGCCCACCGGTGCGTTGACGTAGTCCATCAGCTCGCCGGGGTTGGTCACCAGCAGCGCGACGGCCTTGGCGGTGTCGATCGCCGACCCGCCGCCGACGGCGACGACCGCGTCGAACGGGCCCTCCGCCCGGGCGAAGGCGACCGCCTCCTCGAGGGAGACGTCCGTCGGCTCGACCCGCGCGCCGTCGTACGTCGTCACCTCGAGGTCGTGGCCGCGCAGCGCCTCCGCCACCGCGGCCGGATGCCCCGCAGCCGCGACGCCCGGGTCGGTGACGAGGAGGACCCGACGGGCGCCCCACGCGCTGACGTCGTACCCGATCTCGCGGGAGGCGCCGCGGCCGAACTTCAGGGCCGGCGCCGCATACGTGAAGACCGTCTCTGTCACCGGGACACGGTAGCCGACCTCATGCCTCGACCAGCGAGGCGAGGCGGTCGAGCGTGACGGTCATCCCGCGGCGCAGGTCGCTGCGGCGGTCCGTGTTGCCGTAGACCCAGCCGATGACGAACCAGCCGAACAGCGGGACCGGCCGGACCACCTCGTAGGACTCGGTGACCCGGGTGCCGGTGCCCTCCGGCTCGAAGACGTAGCGCCACCGGATCGTGCCGGCGCCCTTCTCGCTGCGGGAGAAGGCGAACTCCCGCCCCCGGTCGGCCACCTCCACGACGGGCTCGTTGTGCCAGTCGGGCCCGCGCCCTGCGTGGTTGCGCGCGCGGAACCGGGCTCCGACCACCGGGCCCGTGGCGCCGTCGATCCACTCGCACGCGGTGATCTCCGGCGAGAGCTCGGGTGTGCGCGTGACGTCGGCGACGATGTCGTAGAGCGCCTCCGGCGAGGCCTCGATGTGGCGCTCGACGCTGTCGGTGGTGAGTTCCTGCCTCATGGTCGTTCCTTCCTGGATGCCGGCGCGTGGGCAGCGACGAACATCGCCAGCGCGCGGTCGGTGAGTGAGGTGAACGCGCCGTCGTCGTACGACGCGCCGGGTTCGTTGGCCAGCTGCTGCGAGCACAGGCCGGCCGAGATCGAGGTCAGCAGGCGGAACGTCTCGTCAGTGTCCGCCCAGTCGGCCAGCTCGCCGTTGCGCACGGCCGTGGCCAGCTCCGCGCGGAAGCGGGTGACCAGGCCGGCGGCGAGCTCGAAGGACTCCGGACTCGGCTCGAACCCCGGCACCGGCCGCCAGAAGAGCAGCGTCGAGATCCCCTTGTTCAGCATCGACCAGCGCCCGAACGACCGGATGCCCTCCAGCAGCCGGTCGAGTCCCGGCTCCCGGTCGCGGATCGCCTCCTCGACGTACGCGGTCAGCCGCTCGTTGCCGCGGGCGAACAGCGCGTCGTAGATCGCGTGCAGGGACGGGAAGTACTTGTAGAGCGACGGCGGCCGGATCCCCATCCGTCGGGCGACCTCCGACACGGTCACCGCTCCGGCGCCGTCGGACTCGAGGATCCGCTCGGCGTGGTCGAGCGCCTCGTCGATGGTCAGCTGCCGCCGGGCGGCGGTGCGGCCGGCACTGGGGCTAATAGCCATAGCTTCAGGCTACGACCATTAGCCGAAGTGTGCAACGGGTCAGTCCCCGGCGGCCTCCATCGCGACCCGCACCAGCTCGGTCACCTTGCGGGACCCGTCGGCGATCTCCTCGAACGGCACCCACTCCGCGGCGTCCGTCGTGCCGTCCTCCTCGACCACCCGCGGATCCCCGGCCTCCGCGACCGTCGCCCGGTGCACCAGCTGGATGCCGTGGAAGTCCTCGTGGCGGCCGTGCGGAGCGGTGCCGGCGAAGTGCACGTCGTGCACCGTGAGCACCGGGCCGACCTCGGCGACCAGCCCGGTCTCCTCCCGCACCTCGCGGGCGACGGCACTCACCGGCGACTCCCCGTGGTCGACGCCGCCGCCGGGCAGCGTCCAGACGCCGGGCCGCGGGCCGCGCACCGAGTTGCGGGCCAGCAGCAGCCGGCCCTCATGCTCGACGTACGCGTAGGCTGAGACCCGCTGCAAGGGAGTGGGGCGGTAGGCCGCCAAGGCCTGGCCCACGAGCGCCACCGTCGGCAGGGTGCCGTCGAGCACGCTCGCGATCGGCTTCCACGCCGCCTCCGCGGTGGAGCCGTCGACCTCGGTCACCTGCGGCTCCGGCGCGTCCGGCGGCACCCAGCCCTCGTAGACGATCCGCACCGAGTGGGCGTCGACCCGCCGCCCGCGCCGCCAGGAGTCGGCGACGTGGAGGGAGAACACGTGCGCCGTCTCGCCGACCTCGGCCCGCAGGCCGGTCTCCTCGTAGACCTCGCGCACCACCGCGTCCCGAGGGTCCTCCCCGTGATCGACGCCGCCCCCCGGCAGCGACCACAGCTCGTGCCGGGTGACCCGCTCGGAGAGCCGTGACAGCAGGATCTGGTCACCCCGGACGATCACGGCGTACGCCGCCAGCCGCTGCACCCGCTGCCCCATGCCGCCGTCCTCCTCGCTCACCTCGCCTCCCCCTCCACCCTACGGACGCGAGTTGGGGCTTCCGCCCCGCGAGTCGTACCTCCCGCGCCGCGAGTCGTACCTCCCGCCCCGCGAGTCGTACCTCCCGCCCCGCGAGTCGTACCTCCCGCCCCGCGAGTCGTACGTCGGGGCCTGCGAGTCGTGCGCTCCGGCCGGGACCAGCACCGAGACCCCAACTCGGGGGACGAAAACCCCAACTCGGCGATCAGGAGAAGGGGGGCCGGTGGTCGCGGGCCAGGGAGCGGCGGCCGGCCCAGCGCCACACCCGGGCGGCGCGGTCGCGGTCCTCGTCGGTGACCAGGTTGCCCATCCAGCGCAGAGCCAGGGTCATCAGCAGGTCGGAGCGCATGCCGACCGGGCCGAGCGCGGGGAGCAGCCGCGGGACGGTGACCAGGCCGGCGAGGCGGCGGGCGACGGAGAACGACTCGCCGTAGTGCTCGCGCAGCAGCGCCGGCCACACCCGGCCCAGGTCCACGTCGGGATCCTCGGCGAGCAGCTCGGCGAGGAGGCGACCGGTCTCCAGGCCGTAGTCGATGCCCTCACCGTTGAGCGGGTTCACGCAGGCGGCGGCGTCGCCGATCAGCGCCCAGTTGCGCCCGGCCACGTGCGACACCGCGCCGCCCATCGGCAGCAGCGCGGAGGTCGGCATCCGCAGCTCGGTGCCGAGCCCGAACTCCTCCCGGCGCGCGTCGGCATAGAAGCCCATCAGCGGCTTGATCGCCACGTCGGCGGGCCGCTTGGCGGTGGCCAGCGTGCCGACGCCCAGGTTGACCTCGCCCGCCCCGTCGCCGAGCGGGAAGATCCAGCCGTAGCCCGAGAGGATCTCGCCGTCCTGGCCGCGCAGCTCCAGGTGCGAGCTGATCCACGGGTCGTCCGCGCGGCTCGACGAGACGTAGCTGCGCCCGGCGACGCCGTACACGGTGTCGCGGTGCCACTCGCGTCCGAGCACCTTGCCCAGGGGCGACCGGACGCCGTCGGCCACCACCAGCGTGCGGCAGCCGATCTCGCGACCGTCCTTGAACCGCACCGCCGCCACCCGGTCGCCGTCCATCCGCGCGGCGACCGCCCGGGCACCGTCGACGGCCGTCGCGCCGGACTTGATCGCCGTGGTGCGGAGGTGGTCGTCGAGCTCGGTGCGCGCGACGGCGCTGCCCCAGTCGGGCAGGCTCCCGCCGGGCCACGGCAGGTGCAGCGTCCGGCCGAAGCCGTGCGCCCGCAGCCCCTGGTTGACGGTGTGCGCGCGCACCCAGTCGCGGAGCCCGAGCCGCTCGAGCTCGCCGATCGCGCGCGGGGTGAGCCCGTCGCCGCAGGTCTTGTCGCGCGGGAACACCGCCGCGTCCGCGAGTACGACGTCTCGACCCTGCCGCGCCGCCCACGCCGCCGCGGCCGACCCGGCGGGGCCGGCGCCGACGACGAGCACGTCGGTGCGCTGCGGCGTGGTCTCGGTCACCGGCCCATTGTCCCCGGCGGCGCGAGCGCGCCGCGGGCGGGTGCCCCGGCGAGCTCGCCGGCCGGCTCGGCGCACCGACCCGGGACCCCCGTCCCGGATGGTCGGGACGCTCGCCCCTTGCCGACCGGGCCGTGCACGACGGCACGATGACCGGATGCGTGCCCGTCTGCTCAGCCTGGTGCTGGCGCTCGCGGTGGCGGTCCTCGGGCCCGCCGCCGTCGGCGCCGCGCCGTCGACGTCCTCGACCCCGTCGACCTCCTCGATCCCGGCGACCCCCTCGAACCTGCCGGCCTCCGCCGCACCCGCCGCGCGCGCGGCCGCCGCGCCGAGCCTGCGCGGGCCGGCGACGGCGACCTCCGGCGGGACGGTCGTCCTTCGCGGGAAGGCCCGCGCGCGGGGGCTCCGGGTGGTCCTCCAGCGCCGGCTCTCCGGCTCGTGGAAGGGTGTGACGGCGACCCGGTCAGGCCGCTACGGGCGCTTCGCCTTCCGGGTGCGGATGCCGGCGACGACGGCCCGCTACCGGGTCAAGGTGGCCCCGCGGTGGTCGCCCGTCGTCACCGTGGCGGTGCGGAGGCCGCTGCCCGACGGACCCGGCCCGCTGACCGGCTCACCCTGGGTGACCGGCTACTACGCGGGCTGGTTCTGGGACCAGGGCTATGCCCCGCACGAGGTCGACATGTCGGCGATGACCCACTTCGTCTTCGGCCGGGTCGCGCCGGGGGGCGGCTCGCTGGGCGGCTCGCCGGGGACCGTCGTGCGTGGGGCCGGCACGGCGCACGACCCGGCCGCGTCGCCGTACGACGGCGTGTCGGTGGAGGACCACGCCGTCCGCCGCGCGCACGCCGCCGGCACCAAGGCGCTCCTCATGCTCGGCGGCGACGGGTTCGACGGCCGCGGCTTCGTCGCCTCGACCCGCGACGACGTGCGCGCCACCTTCGTCGACAACGTCGTGGACTACCTGGTCGCCCACGACTACGACGGGGTCGACGTGGACTGGGAGAACTGCATCGGCGGACCGGCCGGGCAGTGCGGCGTCGACATCACCGAGGCCGAGGCGGTGCGGCGGCTGACGGCGCTGATCCGCGAGCTGCGCGCCGAGATGGCCACCCGGCCCCGCTACGCGACGACGCCCGGGCTGATCACCTTCCCGGGCTACGCCGTGAGCATCAACGAGACCGCCGGTCGCGGCGGCAGGGTCAAGCAGTGGCAGGCCGACGTGGCGAACCTGGTCGACCAGTACAACCTGATGACCTACGGCGTCGGGACCACCTGGAACGGCGACGGCTGGCACTCGTGGTTCTCGGGGGCGCTGGACGGGGAGAGCGGCACCACGCCGATGAGCATCGACGCCTCGATCGACGCCTACGAGGCCACCGGGGTGCCCCGCGCGCGGATCGGGCTCGGCATCGGCTTCTACGGGATCTACTACGGTCCCTCGATCGACGGGCCGCGGCAGAGCACCGCGGGCAACGACATCTACGAGATCAACGACGTCGCGCTGTCCTACGCCAACCTGCGCGCCCAGGGCTACCTGAGCCACGGCACGCGGCACTTCGACGACGCCGCCTCGTCGACGTACCGGGTGTACGGCGGCGCCGGCTTCGTGCCCGCCGCGGACCCCCGGCGCAACCCGGCCGGCTTCCTGTCCTACGAGGACGAGCAGTCCATCGCCGCCAAGGCCGCCTACGTACGCCGCGGCGAGGCCGGCGGCGCGATCGTGTGGACCCTGAACTACGGCGCGCTTCCCGACGACACGAACCCGCTGCTGGCGGCGGTCAAGCAGACCTTCCTCGACCGGTAACCGCACGGGTCTCGGCGGACGGTCGCTCAGGCGCCGCCCTCGCCGAGCGGCGGGAACTTCTTCGGCGCCCGGTCGTAGTCGGGGTTGTCGGTGAACATCCCCTTCTCCACGTCGAAGTCACGATGCGTGTTGTCGATCTCCGCCTCCTCCGCCCGGTTGGCGGGATCGAGCCGCTCGGCACGCTCCTGCTCGAGCTGGTCGACCGGCGTGCCGTCCATCGCCACGCCGTCCGGCGGCAGGTCGCTGCTGCCCACGCGCGGACCGGGCCGGTCGTCGCCCGCAGGGGGGATGTCGTTGACCATGGTCGCCTCCGATGTGCTCTCGAGGTCCTTCCCCGAGAGGTACCCCGTCGTTCCCGATGCAGGCGGTGCCGGCACAGCACGGCTGTACGACGGGGCGGGGACCGGTCGTGCCCGGACGGTCAGGACTGCGAACCCGTCCCCTCGGGCCGCCCGAGACGCGACAATGGCCGGCGTGTCGGCACCGGGTCCACCCCCCTCCACGCGCCTCGGCGTCGCCGAGCGCGCGGCCGTCGTGCTGGGCGGCGGCCAGCTGGTCCTCGCCGTGGTCACCGCGCTGGCGCTGCTCGCGACCTCCGAGGTGCCCGACCCGCCCTACGAGGTGCAGCGCCAGCTCGCGCCGCTCGACCTCGTCGTCGCCCTGCTCTACGGCCCGGTCGGCGCCCTCGTCGTCGCCCGCAGCCGCCACGCGGTCGGCTGGGCGCTCCTGGCGTCGGGCTGGGGCTACACGCTGACGGCCGCGGGCATCGCCTGGACGGTTCTCGCCGTGGAGAGCCCCGGGCTCCCCGGCACGGCGTGGGCGGCGCCGGTGCTGCTGACCGGGTGGACCGCCGCCACCCTGGTCTCGGCCCTGGTGCTGCCGTTCCTGCTGACGCCCGGACCGCCCACCGGCTGGGCCCGGCGGCTGGCGATCACCGGCGGGGTCGTCGTCGCGGCCGGGACCGCGATCCGGCTGCTCGTCCAGGTGCCGGGCGCACCCGCGCACCCGCTGACCGGCGGGGGGCGGGTCTCCGAGCTGGCCTGGACGGTCGACGGGTGGCTCATCCCGCTGTACTGCGTCCTGGCGCTCGCGGTCGCGGTCCACCTCGGCGGCCGGCTGCGCAGCGGGCGGCCCGACGAGCGGCGCGGCGTGGTCTGGCTGGTGGTGGCCCTGGTCTCGGTCGCGCTCGCCTACCTCGTCTTCGAGACCGGCGTCAGCCTCGGCGGCCCCTGGCCGCTCGCGGGCGCGGCGCTCCTGGGCCTCGCCGAGGTGCTGCTGCTCGCCGCGGTGTTCGTGCTGATCCGCAGCCAGCCGTCGTGGCGGGTGGACCTGGCGATCTCCCGGACCCTGGTCGGCGTCCTGCTCACCGCGACGCTGGTCGTCGGCTACGTCGTCGCCGTGTGGGCCCTCGGCATGCTGACCCCGTGGCAGGCGGAGTCGAGCGGCATGGTGGTGGTCGCGGTCCTGGCGCTGGCGGTCCTCCCCCTGCGGGACCTGCTCCAGCGCCAGGTGGAGCGCCTGGTGTTCGGCTCCGGGGCCGACCCGTCGGTGCTCCTGGAGCGCGTGGCCCAGGCGCTGCAGTCCGGTGACGGCGAGACCCCGCAGCTGGCCGGCCTGGTCGACGCGCTCCGCCGGGCCCTTCGGCTGGCGCGCGTGGAGGTGAGCCTCCACGGCGAGCGGGTCGCCGCCTCCGGCCGCACGGAGTACGACGACAGCGAGCGCGGCCTGCGGCTGGAGCTCCACCAGCGTGGTCGGCCGGTGGGCGTGCTCACCGCCGTGCCGCCGCGCGGCGAGCGGCTGGACCCCCGCACCGTCCGTCTGCTGCGGCAGATCTCCGGCCTGGTGGCCGTCGCCGCCCAGCTCGACGAGGCCAACCGGGCGGTCGAGGAGGCCCGCGCGCGGGTCGTGGAGGTGCGCCACGAGGAGCGCCGGCTGCTGCGCCGGGAGCTCCACGACGGGATCGGGCCGGCACTCTCCGGCACCGCACTGGCCCTCGCCGCGGTGCCCGCGACGTCGACCCTGAGCGACGCCGACGCCGTGCTGCTCGGCCGGCTCGTCGAGGAGCTCAGCCGGCGCGCCGACGACGTCCGGCAGATGGCGCGGGTCGTGCTTCCCCCGGCGCTCGACGAGGGAAGGCTGGGCGAGGCGCTGGCGCTGCTCGCCGAGCGCCACTCGATGCCGCGGTTCTCGGTGTCGGTGGATGCTCCGCACGCCGACCGGCTCGACGGGATCCACCAGATCGTGGTCTACCAGGTCGCGGCGGAGGCGGTGCGCAACGCCGAGCGGCACGCGGGGGCCCGGCACTGCGTCGTGCGGCTCACGACTCCGGCGCACGGCGGCGTACGCCTGGAGGTCTGCGACGACGGCCGGGGCATCGGCAGCGACGTCCAGCCCGGCGTGGGCATGGCCTCGATGCGCGAGCGGGCGGCCGAGCTAGGCGGGCACGTGACGGTGGAGGGCGACGAGCGAGGGACCCGCGTGGTGATGGTGCTGCCGTGAACGAGCTGACTCCCATCCGGGTGCTGGTGGTCGACGACCACCCGGTGTTCCGCATCGGCATGAGCGCGCTGCTCCGCTCGCTGCCGGACGTCGAGGTCGTCGGCGAGGCCGCCGACGCGGCGGAGGCCGTGGCCGCGGTGGCCGCCCACTCCCCCCACGTCGTGCTGATGGACCTCGACCTCGGCGGCGACTCCGGGGTCGAGACCACCAGGGAGCTCTGCCGGCGCGACCCGACCCTCGGTGTCCTGGTGATCACCATGCTCGGCGACGACGACTCGCTGTTCGCCTCGATCCGCGCCGGCGCCCGTGGGTTCCTGCTCAAGGGTGCCTCGCCCGACGAGGTGGAGCGGGCGGTCCGGTCCGTGGCCAACGGCGACTTCCTGCTCGGGCCGCAGCTGGCCCAGCGTGCGGCGGTGTACCTGTCCGGGGCGCGCACCCGTGGCGCGGTGCCCCTCCCGGAGCTCACCGACCGCGAGCGCGAGGTCGTCGACCTGGTGGCCCGCGGCTACGACAACGCCACCATCGCCCGCCGCCTGGTCCTGTCGACCAAGACCGTCCGCAACTACGTCTACGGCGTGCTCGCCAAGCTCGACCTGCCCGACCGCGCCCAGCTGATCGTGCGGGCCCGGGAGGCCGGCCTGGGCGGCGAGGAGCGGGACGCGACGGCCCGGCCGCACTAGGACACCGGCGCCCGGAAGCCGAGGTCGATGGGCACTGGGACCCGGGTGCTCCGGCACACGAGGCTCGGGGCATGAACGAGACCACTCCCCTGTCCCCGCCCACCATCGCCCCGGCGACGCCGCAGCGGGCCGGCGGCTTCACCGCGTGGCCGCTGCTGATCAGCCTCTGCGGGCTGCTCGGCGTGGCCGCCCTGCTGCTCGAGGGTCGCCCCGACGCCAGCGGCGACTTCGACTACCCCGTCACGGCCGAGGACGTCGTCGGCATCGACCACCTGCCCTACCGGCTGTCCGGCGCGATCGGCTACGTCGTGGCGATCCTGCTGCTGGTGACCGCGGCCGTCTGGCGGCACCGCGTCGAGCGACGCTTCCCGGGATCGGTCGGCGCCACCGTCGTGTCGTACGGCGTGGTGGCGACCGCCGCCATCACCACCCTCGCCTACGGCTGGCGCGGCGCGGTCGGCAACTACTTCCCCGGTGCCGCCGAGGAGGACACCTACGACACCGAGGGCCTCTACAACTACTACATCCTCACCGACTTCAGCCCCTACATCGCCTTCATCCCGCTGGTCGCCTCGGCGTACGGCCTGGCCTGGATGGCCTTCCGCGAGCGGCTGGTCTCCCGCGGGCTGGGCGCGCTCGCCGCGGTGCTGGCGACCGCGCTGCTCGGCGCCGCGTTCGTCACCGGGGTGCCGGGCCTGCCGTCGATGATCATCGTCGGGCTGGTGGTCGCCGGCATCTGGCTGGCCTTCGGGCGCAGCCCCATCACGTCCGGTCAGTGACCGGCGGGTCCACCGCGCCTGTGGGGGGCGGGGTGGACCGTGGAACACGAAGGCCCCTCCCGCGCGTCACGGGAGGGGCCTTCGGCGATCAGCGGATCAGTTGTTGTACGACCCGAAGTCGAAGTCGTCCAGGGCGACCGCCTGGCCCGACGCGTTGCCGAACTCGTAGTCGTAGGACTCGTAGCCGGTGACGGCGTACGCCGCGGCGCGCGCCTCCTCCGTCGGCTCCACGCGGATGTTGCGGTAGCGCTCCAGGCCGGTGCCCGCCGGGATCAGCTTGCCGATGATCACGTTCTCCTTCAGGCCACGCAGGCTGTCGGAGCGGGCGTTGATCGCGGCGTCGGTGAGCACCCGGGTGGTCTCCTGGAAGGAGGCCGCCGAGAGCCACGACTCCGTCGCGAGCGACGCCTTCGTGATGCCCATCAGCTCCGGACGACCCGAGGCCGGCTTGCCGCCCTCGGAGACGACCCGGCGGTTCTCCTCCTCGAAGATGACCCGGTCGACCAGGTCCGACGGCAGCAGGTTGGTCTCGCCCGACTCCAGCACCGTGATCCGGCGCAGCATCTGCCGCACGATGATCTCGATGTGCTTGTCGTGGATCGACACGCCCTGGCTGCGGTAGACCTCCTGGACCTCGTCCACCAGGTGCTGCTGGGTCCGGCGGACGCCGAGGATCCGGAGCACCTCCTTCGGGTCGGGCGTGCCCTGGGTGAGCATCTGGCCGACCTGGATGTGGTCGCCGTCCTGCACGAGCAGGCGCGAGCGGCGGGACACGGCGTACTCGATGGCCTCGCTGCCGTCGTCGGGGGTGACCACGACCTTGCGCGCCTTGTCGGTCTCCTCGATCTGCACCCGGCCGGCGGCCTCGGAGATCGGCGAGACGCCCTTGGGCGTGCGGGCCTCGAAGAGCTCGACCACGCGGGGCAGACCCTGCGTGATGTCGTCCGCGGAGGCCACACCACCGGTGTGGAAGGTGCGCATCGTCAGCTGCGTGCCGGGCTCACCGATCGACTGGGCCGCGATGATGCCGACCGCCTCGCCGATGTCGACCAGCTTGCCGGTCGCCAGCGACCGGCCGTAGCACTTCGCGCAGGTGCCGGTGCGGGCGTCGCAGGTGAGCACCGAGCGGACCTTGACCTCCTCGATGCCGGCCTCGATCAGCTCGGCGATCTTGACGTCACCCAGGTCGTCCCCGGCCCGGGCGAGGACCTCGCCACTGTCCGGGTGCTCGATGTCGACGGCCGCCGTCCGGGCGTACGCCGCGGTCTCGGCGTTCTCGTTCTTGACGACGGTGCCGTCCTCGAGCCGGTCGCCGATCCGCTTCGGCAGGCCGCGCTCCGTGCCGCAGTCGTCCTCGCGGATGATGACGTCCTGCGACACGTCGACCAGGCGACGGGTCAGGTAGCCGGAGTCCGCCGTGCGGAGCGCGGTGTCGGCCAGACCCTTGCGGGCGCCGTGGGTGGAGATGAAGTACTCCAGCACGGAGAGACCCTCGCGGAAGTTGGCCTTGATCGGCCGCGGGATGATCTCGCCCTTCGGGTTCGCCACCAGTCCGCGCATCGCGCCGACCTGACGGATCTGGTTGAAGTTTCCGGACGCCCCCGAGTAGACCTGCATGTAGATCGGGTTGGCCGGCTGCTCCTTGAAGGCCTCCTCCATCGCGTCACCGACGCGCTTGCCGGCCTCGGTCCAGATCTCGATGAGCTCCTGGCGGCGCTCCTCGTCGGTGACCAGGCCGCGCTCGAACTGCTTCTGGATCTTCGCGGCCTTGTCCTCGAAGTCGGCGAGGATCTCGGACTTGTTCGCCGGCGTGGTGACGTCGTCGATGGACACGGTCACACCCGAGCGGGTCGCCCAGTAGAAGCCGGTGTCCTTCAGCGCGTCCAGCGACGCCGCGACCTCGACCTTGCCGTAGCGCTCGGCGAGGTCGTTGACGATGGCGCCGAGGCGCTTCTTGCCGACCTCCTCGTTGACGTACGGGTAGTCCGCGGGCAGCGTGTCGTTGAACAGCGACCGACCCAGCGTGGTCTCCAGGATCACCGGCTCGCCCGGCTCCACGCCCTCGACGAGGGCGTCGGTGAACCGGATCCGCACCTTGCTCTGCAGCGTGATCTCGTTGCGGTCGAACGCCATGATCGCCTCGGCCGGCGAGGAGAACACCCGGCCCTCGCCGATCGAGCCGGGACGCTCGGTCGTCAGGAAGAACAGGCCGATGATCATGTCCTGGGTCGGCATGGTCACCGGACGTCCGTCGGACGGCTTGAGGATGTTGTTGGTCGACAGCATCAGGATCCGCGCCTCGGCCTGGGCCTCGGCCGACAGCGGCAGGTGCACCGCCATCTGGTCGCCGTCGAAGTCCGCGTTGAACGCGGTGCAGACGAGCGGGTGGATCTGGATGGCCTTGCCCTCGATCAGCTGCGGCTCGAAGGCCTGGATGCCGAGGCGGTGCAGCGTGGGCGCCCGGTTGAGCAGCACCGGGTGCTCGGTGATGACCTCCTCCAGGACGTCCCACACGACCGGGCGAGCGCGCTCGACCATCCGCTTGGCGGACTTGATGTTCTGCGCGTGCGACAGGTCGACCAGCCGCTTCATCACGAACGGCTTGAACAGCTCCAGCGCCATCTGCTTGGGCAGGCCGCACTGGTGCAGCTTCAGCTGCGGGCCGGACACGATGACCGAGCGGCCGGAGTAGTCCACCCGCTTGCCGAGCAGGTTCTGGCGGAACCGGCCCTGCTTGCCCTTGAGCATGTCGGACAGCGACTTCAGCGGCCGGTTGCCCGGACCGGTGACGGGACGACCGCGGCGGCCGTTGTCGAACAGCGAGTCGACGGCCTCCTGGAGCATCCGCTTCTCGTTGTTGACGATGATCTCGGGCGCGCCGAGGTCGAGCAGCCGCTTCAGCCGGTTGTTGCGGTTGATCACCCGGCGGTAGAGGTCGTTGAGGTCGGAGGTCGCGAACCGGCCACCGTCGAGCTGCACCATCGGGCGCAGGTCCGGCGGGATGACCGGGACGGCGTCCAGCACCATGCCCTGCGGCTTGTTGCCGGTCTTGCGGAACGCGTCGACCACCTTGAGCCGCTTGAGGGCGCGGACCTTGCGCTGGCCCTTGCCGGTCGCGATGGTCTCGCGCAGCGACGCCACCTCGGCCTCGATGTCGAAGCTCTCGAGGCGCTTCTGGATCGCCGTGGCGCCCATGTGGCCCTCGAAGTACTTCCCGAACCAGTTCTTCATCTCGCGGTAGAGGACCTCGTCACCCATCAGGTCCTGCACCTTGAGGCTCTTGAAGGTCTCCCAGACCTCCTCGAGGCGGTCCAGCTCGCGCTGCGCGCGGTCGCGCAGCTGCTTGAGCTCGCGCTCGGCGCCGTCGCGCACCTTGCGGCGCTGGTCGGCCTTGGCGCCCTCCGCCTCGAGGGCGGCGAGGTCCTCCTCCAGCTTCTTCGTGCGGTCCTCGAGGCCGGCGTCGCGGCGCTTCTCGATCGACTCGCGCTGGAGCTGGATCTTCGACTCGAGCGAGGACAGGTCGCGGTGCCGCGCGTCCTCGTCGACCGCGGTGATCATGTAGGCGGCGAAGTAGATGACCTTCTCGAGGTCCTTCGGCGCCAGGTCGAGCAGGTAGCCGAGCCGGCTCGGCACACCCTTGAAGTACCAGATGTGGGTCACCGGGGCGGCGAGCTCGATGTGGCCCATCCGCTCGCGGCGAACCTTCGAGCGGGTCACCTCGACGCCGCAGCGCTCGCAGATGATGCCCTTGAAGCGGACCCGCTTGTATTTGCCGCAGTAGCACTCCCAGTCCCGCGTGGGACCGAAGATCTTCTCGCAGAAGAGGCCGTCACGCTCGGGCTTGAGCGTGCGGTAGTTGATGGTCTCCGGCTTCTTGACCTCGCCGTGGCTCCACGTGCGGATGTCGTCCGCGGTGGCCAGGCCGATCTGAAGCTGGTCGAAGAAGTTAACGTCGAGCACGATGGCTGCTGTCCTTCGTTAGTTACTGGAAGTTCGATTCACGTTGTTGACCGAGGCCCCCGCCGCCGCAACCACGGGGCCGGGGCCCCGCGGAGCTCGTCGCCTGTGAGGCGGGCTGAAGAGCTCCGCGGGGGGCCTCAGACCTCTTCGACCGAGCTGGGCTCGCGGCGCGACAGGTCGATGCCGAGCTCCTCGGCGGCGCGGAAGACGTCCTCCTCCGCGTCGCGCATCTCGATGGCGGTGCCGTCCTGCGACAGCACCTCCACGTTGAGGCAGAGCGACTGCATCTCCTTGACGAGGACCTTGAACGACTCCGGGATGCCCGAGTCGGGGATGTTCTCGCCCTTGACGATCGCCTCGTACACCTTCACGCGGCCCGGCACGTCGTCGGACTTGATGGTGAGCAGCTCCTGGAGCGCGTAGGCGGCGCCGTACGCCTCCATGGCCCACACCTCCATCTCGCCGAACCGCTGGCCACCGAACTGGGCCTTACCGCCCAGCGGCTGCTGCGTGATCATGGAGTACGGACCGGTCGAGCGCGCGTGGATCTTGTCGTCGACCAGGTGGTGGAGCTTGAGGATGTACATGTAGCCCACCGAGACCGGGTCGCGGAACGGCTCGCCGGAGCGGCCGTCGAAGAGCCGCGCCTTGCCGTCCTCGCCGATCATCCGCTCACCGTCGCGGTTGGGCAGCGTGGCACCCAGCAGGCCGGTGATCTCGTCCTCGCGGGCGCCGTCGAAGACCGGCGTCGCCAGCTTGGTGTCGGGCTCGGCCTTGTCGGCGCCGATGGAGATGAGCCGCTGGGCCCAGTCCTGGTCCTGCAGGTCGGCGTCGATGTGCCAGCCCTGCTTGCCGAGCCAGCCGAGGTGCAGCTCGAGGATCTGGCCGATGTTCATCCGTCGCGGCACACCCAGCGGGTTGAGCACGACGTCGACCGGCGTGCCGTCCTCCATGAACGGCATGTCCTCGACCGGCAGGATCTTCGCGATGACGCCCTTGTTGCCGTGACGCCCGGCGAGCTTGTCACCCACCGAGATCTTGCGCTTCTGGGCGACGTACACGCGGACCAGCTGGTTGACGCCCGGCGGCAGCTCGTCGCCCTCCTCGCGGTCGAAGACCCGGACGCCGATGACGGTGCCCGACTCGCCGTGGGGCACCTTCATCGAGGTGTCGCGCACCTCGCGCGCCTTCTCGCCGAAGATCGCGCGGAGCAGCCGCTCCTCGGGGGTCAGCTCGGTCTCGCCCTTCGGCGTCACCTTGCCGACGAGGATGTCGCCGGTCGTGACCTCGGCACCGATCCGGATGATCCCGCGCTCGTCGAGGTCGGCGAGCATCTCCTCGCTGATGTTCGGGATGTCGCGGGTGATCTCCTCCGGACCCAGCTTGGTGTCGCGGGCGTCGACCTCGTGCTCCTCGATGTGGATCGAGGTGAGGACGTCCTCCTGGACCAGCCGCTGGCTGAGGATGATCGCGTCCTCGTAGTTGTGGCCCTCCCACGGCATGAACGCCACCAGCAGGTTGGTGCCGAGCGCCATCTCCGCCTGGTCGGTGCACGGACCGTCGGCGACCGGCGAGCCGACCTCGACCCGGTCGCCCGCGGCGACCAGCGGCCGCTGGTTGATGCAGGTGCCCTGGTTGGAGCGGCGGAACTTCGCCAGCCGGTAGGTGGAGTAGGTGCCGTCGTCGTTCATCGTCTCGACCAGGTCGGCCGACACGTCCTTGACCACACCGGCCTTCTCGGCCACCACGACGTCGCCGGCGTCGACCGCCGCGCGGTACTCGATGCCGGTGCCGACGATCGGGCTGTCGCTGCGGATCAGCGGCACCGCCTGACGCTGCATGTTGGCGCCCATGAGCGCGCGGTTCGCGTCGTCGTGCTCGAGGAACGGGATCAGGGCGGTCGCGACCGACACCATCTGGCGCGGCGAGACGTCCATGTAGTCGACCTCGTCGGCGATGATCTCGGAGACCTCACCGTGGCGCTGGCGCACCAGCACCCGCTCCTCGACGAAGCGGCCGTTCTCGTCGAGCGCGGCGTTGGCCTGCGCGATGACGTAGCGGTCCTCGTCGTCGGCGGTGAGGTAGTCGACCTTGTCGGTGACGACGCCGTTCTCGACCTTGCGGTAGGGCGTCTCGACGAAGCCGAACGGGTTGATCCGGCCGTAGGAGGCCAGCGAGCCGATCAGGCCGATGTTGGGGCCCTCAGGGGTCTCGATGGGGCACATCCGGCCGTAGTGCGACGGGTGCACGTCGCGGACCTCCATGCCCGCGCGGTCACGGGACAGACCGCCCGGCCCGAGCGCGGAGAGACGCCGCTTGTGCGTCAGGCCCGCGATCGGGTTGGTCTGGTCCATGAACTGCGAGAGCTGCGAGGTGCCGAAGAACTCCTTCAGCGCCGCGACCACGGGCCGGATGTTGATCAGCGACTGCGGCGTGATCGCCTCGACGTCCTGGGTGGTCATCCGCTCGCGGACGACGCGCTCCATGCGGGCCAGGCCGGTGCGGAGCTGGTTCTGGATCAGCTCGCCGACCGTGCGCATCCGGCGGTTGCCGAAGTGGTCGATGTCGTCGGCGCCGATCTCGATCGTGCCCTGCGGGGTGTCGAGCTCGGTGCGACCGTCGTGCAGCGCGACGATGTAGCGGATCGTCGCGACCATGTCGGAGATCGTCATGGTCTGCTGGTCGAACGGCTGGTCCTGGCCCAGCTTCTTGTTGATCTTGTAGCGGCCGACCTTCGCGAGGTCGTAGCGCTTGCTGTTGAAGTAGTAGTTCTTCAGCAGCGTCAGCGCAGCCTCACGCGTCGGCGGCTCGCCCGGGCGCAGCTTGCGGTAGATGTCGAGGAGCGCGTCGTCCGGACCGGAGGTGTTGTCCTTCTCCTCGGTGAGCTGGATCGACTCGAACTGCCGCAGGTCGGCCATCACGGCCTCGTAGTCGTAGTCCTCGCCGGTGTCCTCGGCGATGGCCTGGAGGGCCTTGAGCAGGACCGTGACGTTCTGCTTGCGCTTGCGGTCGAGGCGGACGCCGACCATGTCACGCTTGTCGATCTCGAACTCCAGCCAGGCGCCGCGGCTCGGGATCAGCTTGGCGGTGTAGATGTCCTTGTCGGACGTCTTGTCGGCCGCGCGCTCGAAGTAGACGCCCGGCGACCGGACCAGCTGGGAGACGACGACGCGCTCGGTGCCGTTGATGACGAACGTGCCCTTGGGCGTCATGAGCGGGAAGTCGCCCATGAAGACCGTCTGGCCCTTGATCTCACCGGTCTCGTTGTTGGTGAATTCGGCGGAGACGTAGAGCGGTGCGGAGTAGGTGAGGTCCTTCTCCTTGCACTCGTCGACGGTGTACTTGGGGTCGTAGAAGACCGGGTTCTCGAACGAGAGCGACATCGTCTCGGAGAAGTCCTCGATCGGGGAGATCTCCTCGAAGATCTCCTCCAGGCCGGACTTCTCGGACACGTCCTCGCCGCCGGCGCGGCGCGTCTCGATCCGGTTCTTGTGGGCCTCGTTGCCGATCAGCCAGTCGAAGCTGTCGGTCTGGAGGGAGAGGAGCTGCGGGAGCTCGAGCGGCTCCTGGATCTTTGCGAAAGAGATGCGGGACTTACCGGGAGTGCTGCGCGCGGCCAAGAGTTGTCCTTCGACGGGTTCGACTCTTCGAGAGCGCCCTCCCACCACATCATCGGCCACCGGGCAGGCCGAAGCGCATCTGAGGGCAGGCGCAAGGCGCCACGATACACCATCGCCGAGCACTCAACAAAGCCGGCTGCGCGACCACGCAGTCGACACCGTCTCGGGTGGATCCGTGCGCCGATCATGCTGCCCCGGCCCGCTCAGGTCAAGCGTCCCCGCCGTCCGGCTCTGCCGTCTGCCCCGCCGCCTGACCCGCCGCCGGACCGGCTCGGCCGACCGGACCGGCCGCGCGTCACTCGCAGTCGGCCTCGGTGCAGAGGTCGTCCAGCAGCCACCGGTCGGTGTCCCCCGGCGCACGCACCAACGACAGGGTCGCCCACATCTTCAGCACGAACGGGTCCTCGCCGCGCTTGGTGACCTCCTGGTCCAGGAAGACCAGCACAGTCGCGCGGTCGCCGTCGGACGAGATCCTCGTCAGCGCGGTGCCGACCGGGGTGGCGTCGACGACGACGCGCTGCGCCTCGGCCTCCTGGGTCAGCTCGGGCCAGATCGCCGCCCGCTTCTCACCCGCCTCCTCGGTCATGTACTCGCGGATCCGGTCGAGGTCGGCGGCCATGGTCTTGTAGCTGTAGGACAGCACCGGGGCGACCATCGCCTCGGCGGCGGCCTCCGCCGTGACCGCGGCGCGCTGCTGCCGGCTGTTGCGCTCGGCGATCTCCTGGGCGGACGCGCCGCCGGCGGTCTGGACCAGCAGGGCCACCGCCACGACCAACGCCACCGCGGCGCCGACCGCGGCGGCGAGCAGGGCCCACCGCGGCGGAGCGGACGCCGGATCGTCGGCTGCCGGCTCGTCGGTGGCCGGCTCGTCGGCTTCCGGCTCGTCGGTCGCCGGCTCGTCGGCTTCCGGCTCGTCGGCCTTCGGCTCGTCTGCTGCCGGCTCGGACTCCGTCGAGGCCCGGGACTCGCCCGCCGTCCCCGCGTCGTCCGCCGGCGCGTCGTCGGCCTCGGGGGACTCGGCGGCGCGGGCCGCGGCCAGTTCTGCGTCGTACTGCTCGCGCCGGCCGGGGTCCAGCAGCACGCCGGCCGCGTCGTTGTAGGCCCGGAACCGGCGGTCGGTCGGGTCGAGGTCGGCGATCGCGGCCTTCCAGGCGGACCGGATCTCAGCGGCGCTCGCGGTCTCCTCGACGTCCAGGAGGTCGTACAGGTTGAGGCTCATCGCGTCTCACCGGTCCCCGGGCTGCCGGACTCAGGGCTCGGCGAGCCGGACGGGCCTCCGCTGGGCGAGCCCGAGGGCTGCTCGGTCGGCGTGCCTCCGGGGGCGCCGGTCTCGGGGATGGAGGCCTCCCCGAAGGAGGGCAGGGAGTCGTCGACGTCGTCGAGGTCGTCGACCAGCCACTTCCCGTCGACCCGCACCAGCGACACCTGGTAGCGGAACCGGCGGGGCTCGAAGGTGATCTCCTCGTCGCTGTCCTCGGGGTTGGGGTAGGAGAACTCGACGGTCCCGGCGACCAGCGCCTCGGCGGAGTCGGCGTCCATCGACGCGACGCCCACGCCGTACACCGTGCCCTTGCGGCTGATGCCGGTCTCGGCGACCGTCTGCTCGGCGTAGCCCACGTTCTTGTCGAACACCGTGCGGAACTTCGGGGTCATCAGCTCGCCGACGGCGGCGTAGTCGGGCATCTTGCCGCTGTCGTTCAGCAGGTCGGGCCCATAGCTGTTGAACCGCTGGACGAACGTGCGCGAGGCGGCGAGGACGTCCTCGCGCTGGGCCGCGAGGTCCGTCGGCGGGTCGAAGACGGACTCCGCCTTCTCGATCGGCCCGTCACCGGCCCCCCGTCCGAAGACGATGAAGCCGGAGACCACCAGTCCGACCACGACCACACCCAGCAGCGCACGGAGGAGGTTCCACCTGAGCCGCCTGCTGCCTTGCGTGTCGCGTGCCGTCGATTCGTCGGTCACGCTGCCCTTTCCTTCAGTGGAGGTCAGTGGTTCAACATCGGCTGGAGGTAGAGCCACTGCCAGGAGTCCTTCCCCAGGGACGGGGGGGCCACGGTACCTCGGTCACCTGACAGCTCCTGGGGGACGTCCCAGCCCACCTTGCCCGACTCCACGTCGTAGCCCACGATCACCGGCTCGCTGCTGGACCCGCCCGGCGCGACCCGGGGCAGGTTCTGCGTGCCACGCGGGTTGCTCTTGGTGATCGGCTCGGTGCACCCCACGTCCGGCATCGGCAGGTCCTCGCGCTCGGCCTGGGGGTGCCGGCGCTTCTCGAGGTAGCCCTCGTGGCAGAGCGGGCCTTCGTGCAGGACCATGCCGAAGTGGGCGTCCCAGAAGCCGCTTCCGCCCTCCGACTTGGGCTTCTTGCCCACGGTGACGTAGGCGCCGAGGACCGCCACGGGGTAGACCACCAGCATCTGCTTGATGGCGGGTAGGTGCCGGACGGTGATCTCGTTGGTCGTCACCAGGTTGGCGAGCAGCTCGCTGAGCTCCACCCCGTTCTGCTCGAGGAAGGTGCGCAGCTGGGTCGCGGCGAAGGAGCCCGAGTCGATCACCTTGCGGAGGTCGGCGTCGGCGCCCGCGAGCGAGGAGCTGAACAGCGACAGCTGGCTGGCGAACGTCCGCAGCGACGACTCGCCGGCGATCTGGCCGCGCAGCACGGTGTTGCTGTCGCGGATCAGCGCGGTGGTGATGTCGAAGTTCTCGTCGGCCGTCTCGATGAACGAGTTGCCGGTGTCGATGATCTTCTGCAGGTCCTCACCGGTGCCCGCGAACGCCTGGCCGAGCTCGGTGATGGTCGTCCGCAGCGCGTCGCGGTCGACGCTGCCGACCGTCGTGGACAGGTTGCCGAGAAGCTGCTCGGTGGCGATCGGCGTCGCGACGTCGTGGATCTCCGAGCCGTCCTCGAGGTAGGGCCCCTCGTCGGTCTGCGGCTGCAGCTCGACGTACTGCTCACCGACCGCGGAGCGGTTGCCGACCAGCGCGATCGTGTCGGCCGGGATCTGGTCCCACTCGTTCTCGATCTTCAGCTTGACGTCGACGCCGTCCTCGGTGAGCTCCATGTCGCCGACCTCGCCGATGCCGACGCCGCGGTAGGTCACCTCGGCACCCTTGAAGATGCCGCCCGACTCCGGGTAGTGCGCCGTCACCGTGTAGGTGCGGTCCATGACCAGTCGGTCGAGCTGTGCGTAGCGGGCCCCCACGAAGGTGACGCCCACGACCGTGATGATCGCGAACGCGATCAGCTGGATCCTCGTGCGGCGGGTGATCACTGTGCGCTCCCCTGTCGGGTTCCGGACGCGACCAGCGGTGCTGCGTAGAGGTCCACCAGGTCGGTGTCGTAGGTGGCGTCGAACTCCGCCCACATCCGGTCGGGCTCGCTGGTGCCGCCCGGCGCCGGGCGGCCGAGCCCACCACCGCTGAGGACGCTGCCGAGGAGGTCGCCGATCGGGTCGTTGGCCGCACCGTCGCGCCGGTTGCCGCCCAGGTTGGCGCCGCACAGCAGCCGGGTCGCCTTGCACACCTCGTCGACGAGGTACCCGGGCAGCCGGGCGCAGGCGGCCGCGTCGGGCGGTGTCTTCAGGCACGACTGCAGCGCCTTGGTGGCACCGTCGCACAGACCCTTGAGGTCGATCAGCTCGTCCAGCGGGCTGTCCGGCAGCTGGTTGATCGGGATGCAGGCGATGTCGGGCAGCTCGAGGTTCGCCAGGTCGAGCCGGAGGTCGACCGACAGGTTCACGTAGTCGCCCATGTGCAGGTTGCGCGCCACGTTGGGGTCGCGACCGACGGCCTCGTCGATGAAGGGGAAGGTCAGGAAGGTGCTGAACCCGTCGACGAAGTCGTCGCCCGCCTTGGCGATCTGGTTGAGGACGGGGAACAGCGACTGCAGCGAGCTCACCGTCGAGGCCCGGGTCGCGTTGATGACCCGGACACCCACGTCGCTGAGCTCGTTGAGACCCTCCAGCATCAGGACCAGGTCGTCACGCTGGCGGTCGAGCGAGTCCAGCGCGCTCGGCAGCTCCTCCAGCGCCAGGTCGATGCTGTCCTGGTGCTCGCGCGCGCTCACCGCCAGGCGGTTGATCGACTCGATGGCGTCCACGATGTCGGCCTTGCGCTCGTCGAGCTGGCCCACCAGCGACTCCACCTGCGTCAGCACCGACTTCGCGGCGTCCTCCCTGCCCTCGAGCGCGAGGTTGAGCTCGCTGGCGATCGTCTTCATCTGGGCGATGCCGCCGCCGTTGAGGACCAGGCTGAGCGCCCCGAGCACCTCCTCGACCTCGGGATTGCGGCCGGTGCGGCTGATCGGGATGACGTCCCCGTCGCCGAGCTGCTCGCCGGTCGGCGACTCGGGCGCGTCGAGCGAGACGAACTTCTCGCCGAGCAGGCTGGTCTGCCGGATCGAGGCCGTCGCGTTGTCGGGCAGGTCCACGTCCCGGCGCACCTCGAGGGTGACCAGGGCGCGGTAGCCCTGGAGCTCGACGTCCTTGACCTGACCGACGGTGACCTCGTTGACCTTCACCGAGGACTTGGGCACCAGGTCCAGGACGTCGGCGAACACGACCTTCACCTCGATCGGGTCGTCGCCGGTGTCGGCCCCGCCGGGCAGCGGGAGCTCGTAGACGTCGAAGCTGCAGCCGGTGAGCACGACCATCCCCAGGAGCAGTGCGGTCGCGGCGCGCAGGCGGCGCCGGAGGGCGCTCATCGCTCGACCTCCACGAGTCCGTTGAGGGTGGGGTCGAACGGCTCGTCCTGCCAGGAGCCGGTCCCGAACGGCGCCCCTCGCGGCAGCACCTGCCTGATCAGGTCGCAGAGCTGGCCCTTCTTGTCGGCGGCGGACGTGAGCGCACACAGCGCCGCGGCAGGGTTGGTCTCCAGCTCGTGGACCAGGTTGCCGATGTTGGCGTTGGTGTCGAGCGTGCCGTTGCCCGGGTTGTAGGTGTGGTAGAGGTTCGTGACCGCGAGGGGGCCCGCCTGCAACAGCTCGTCGAGCGCGGCCCGCTGCCGGACGAGCACCTTGGCCACGCGGTTGACGTCCTTGATGTTGCGTCCGAGGACGGACCGGTTGCGCTTGACGAACCTGCCGACCTGGTCGAGCGCGGTGCCGAGGTTGGACAGCGCGGTGGTCAGCTCCTGGCGCTCGTCGGCCAGGAGGGTGGAGACCTCGCCGAGCGACCGGTTGAAGTCACGGACCGTCTGGTCGTTGTCTGCGAGGGTCTTGATGAACGACTCCAGCTTGGCGGTGGAGTCGAAGAGCTCCTCCTTGTTGTTGTCCAGCGTCTCGCTGAACCTGCCGAAGTCCTTGATCGTCTGGTGGAACTCCGCTCCTCGACCGCCGAAGTTCTTGGCGGTCTGCTGGAGCAGGTCGGTCAGGGCACCCTTCCGGTTGGCGCCCTCGGGCCCCAGCGCGACGGTCAGCCGGTCGATGCCGGCGTAGATCTCGTCGAGCTCCAGCGGCACCGCGGTGTCGTCGGCCTCGACGACCGCGTCGTCGTCCATCACCGGACCGGACTCGTAGGCGGGGGTGAGCTGGACGTAGCGGTCGCCCACCACGGAGGGCGAGACGATCACGGCCTGGGCGTCCTCGGGGACCTTCACGTCCTTGTCGTAGGCCATCACGACCTTGACCTGCGTGCCCTCGGGGACGACCTTCTCCACGGTGCCGACGGCCACTCCGAGCACCCGGACGTCGCTGCCCTCGTAGACGGACACGGCGCGGGGGAAGAAGGCGGTCACCGTCTTCTGGTCACCTCCGCTGCCGAACATCCACACCACGGCGGCGGCGACGAGGAGCAGGACGACGGAGAGCGGCAGCCAGCGCTGCAGTGCGGTCATCGCGGGCTCACCGTCCCCGGGATCGGCGGCATGTTGAAGATGTAGGTGTCGAACCACGGCCCGTTGCCGAGCGTGCTGGCGAACACCCGGTAGAACGGCGCCATCGTCTTGATCGAGTCCTCCAGGTTGTCCTCGTTGCGCTTGATCACCTGCAGGACCGTGTCGAGCTGGTCCAACGCGGGCTTGAGGTCCGCTCGGCTCTCCCGGATCAACGCCGTCAGCTCCTTGCTCAGCGTGGTCGAGGAGACCAGGAGGCGGTGGATCTGCGCCTTCCGCTGGACGAGGGCCTGGAACAGGCTGTCGGCATCCGCCATCAGCTGCACGATGTCCTCGTCGCGGGCGTCGAGCACCGTGGAGACCCGCTCGAGGTTGACCAGGAGCGAGTTGATCTCCTCGTCCCGGGACGCGACCACCTCGGAGAGCGCGGAGACGCCGGACAGCGCCGCACGGAACTCCTCGGGGGTGTTGCGGGTGAGGTCCGCGAGGGTGGTCAGGGCCTGCGCCAGCTGGTCGGTGTCGATGTCGCTCGACGTCTCACCGAGGCCCTCGAACGCCTCGACGATGTCGTACGGCGACGTGGTGCGCTCGACCGGGATGGTGGCTCCCTCGGCCAGCTCGCCCGACCCTGCCGGGGAGACCGAGAGGAACATCGACCCGAGGATGGTCTTCACTCTGATGTCGGCACGGGTCTGGGAGCCCAGCTCGGCGTCGGTGTCGACGTTGAACCCGACCTTCACCGAGTTGCCGTCGAGCTCCATCGACTCCACCTCGCCGACCCGGACGCCCGCGATCCGGACCTCGTCGCCGGTCTTGAGGCCGCCGGCCTCGGAGAACGACGCGTAGTAGGTGTCCCCGCCCCCGATGAGCGGCAGGTCCTGCGCCCGCAGGGCCGCGACCAGAAGCAGCGCCAGCACGGCGAGGCTGGCCGCCCCGACCATGACCGGGTTGCGCTCGCGGAACGGCGTCATCGGGCTGCCACCTCCTTCTGCAGCGAGCAGCGGTCAGCCGCCACCGAGTAGACCCCGGACACCGGCGGGAGGCCGGGTGCCTTGACCGTCGCCGTGAAGTGGCACAGGTAGAAGTTGAACCACGACCCGTAGGTGGCGGTACGGCCGATCTTGGTGAGCTTGATCGGCAGCACCTGCAGGGCCCGGTCGATCTCCTTGCGGTTGCTGGCGAGGTTGTCGGCGACCTTGCGCAGCTCCCTGATGTCCTTGACGAAGGGGTCCTTGATGTCGCGCACGAGCGCGGCCGTGTGCACCGACAGCTCCGAGATCGAGTCGAGCGAGGACAAGATCGCCTCCCTGTCGTCGTTGAGGCCCCCGACCAGCTGCCGGAAGCTGCCGATCAGCTCGGTCAGCTCCTGGTCGCGGTCGGCGACGTGGTCGAGCACGTAGTCGAGGTTCTCGAGGAGGTCGCCGATCACCTCGTCACGCTCCGCGAGGGTCTGGGTGAGCGAGGCGGTGCTCGAGAGCAGGCTCTCCAGAGTGCCGCCCTCGCCCTGGAAGACCTGGACGATCTCGAAGGAGAGCTTGTTGATGTCGTCGGGCGACAGCGCCTGGAACAGCGGCTTGAAGCCGTTGAAGAGGACGGTGAGGTCCAGCGCCGGCTTGGTGCGGGAGACCGGGATCACCGCGTCCTCGGCGAGCCGCTCGCCGCCGCCGGTCTGGTCGGTGAGCGAGATGTAGCGCTGACCGATCAGGTTGCGGTAGCGGATGGCCGCCCGGGTGTCCTCGTCGAGCACGGTGTCGGCGTCCACGTCGAAGGAGATCCGCGCGCGGTCGGCGCCGATGATCTCGACGTCCTGCACGCTGCCGACCTTCACCCCCGCGATCCGGATGTCGTCGCCCTCGACGACGCCCGTCGCATCCACGAAGTCGGCCTTGTAGCTGCGCGTCGCACCGAAGGACAGGTTGCCGATCGTGACGACCAGCACGCCCGTGGCAAGTGCGGTGAGGACCATGAAGATGGTCAGCCGGGTGAGGTCACCGGCGGTCTTCTTGTCGAGCCCTCGTGGCATCAGCGCACAGCTCCCTCGGCGACCAGCGGCCCTGCGAGCAGGACGTCCATGTCGGAGCGGTCGGCGCCGTACTGCTCGGTCAGCAGCTGGCGCAGCGCCGCGACGTCGTCGGGCGTGCCGTAGTAGCCGACACCGGTGCCCGGCGCGGGCCGGAAGTTGCCCTTGCCCGTGTTGCCGTTCATGCCGTCGTCGAGACCGGGCTGGCCGGGCGCGGGGTTCTCCTGGCTGTAGCGCGGGTTGGGCAGCCCGTGGCAGTTGGGACCGGTGTCGGTGCCGAACTTCGGCCGGTCGGCGGGCGTGTAGGGGCGCGGCTGGTCCTTCAGCAGCTCGAGCACGATGTGGAGCTCGAAGCCGCGGAACGTCTCGGCCAGGCGGCCCTGGGTCTCCACGATCGCCTGCGACATGCAGGGGAACGTCGGGGCGTACCGCGCCAGCACGCGCAGCGTCTGGGTGCTCAGCTCGCCGAACCTCTCGAGTCGCGTGGCGTTGGCATCGAGGAACGAGCGGGCCGTGTCGGCGAAGGACCGGACGTCACGCAGCGTCGCGGTGAGCGCCACCTCCCGCTCCTCCAGCGTGCCGGTCGTCGTGACGCTGTCGTCCAGGATCTGGGCCACCTCGGGAAGGATGTCGGCGTAGGTGTCGGAGACCCGCGCGGTCAGCCGCAGGTCCTCGATCAGCGCGGGGATCTGCGGGTTCATCCGTTTCAGGTAGGAGTCCAGCGTCTCGAGGTTCTGGCCGAGCGCCTCTCCGCGACCCTCCAGCGCCGTCGCGATCGCCGTCAGCGTCATGTTTAGGTCGGCCGGCTGGACCGTGCGGAGCAGCGGGTAGAGGTCGGAGAGCACCTGCTCGACCTCGGTGCTCACCTCGGTGCGGTCGATGACGTCGCCGGCCTGGAGCGTGCCGGAGCCGCCCGAGTCGGGCACCACCAGCGAGACGTACTTCTCACCGAACAGCGTCTTGGGCACGATCGACGCCGTCACGTTGGCCGGGATGACGTCGGTCTTCTCCGGGTAGATGCCGAGCACTACCTCGGCGCCCTGCCCGTCGGCCAGGCGACGCTCGAGGACCTCGCCGACGATGACGCCGCGGATCTTCACGTCGGCCCGGTCGGGCAGCTGGAGCCCGATGTTCGTGGTCTGCACCGTCACCCGGTCGTAGTCGGCGAACGCCTTGGTGAAGACGGCGTAGGTCAGCCACACGCCCACCAGGAGCAGGCACACGAAGACGACGCCGAGCACCTTGTGCGCGCCGAGGATCTTGTCTGTCATCTCGTCACCCCGCC
This sequence comes from Nocardioides proteolyticus, assembly GCF_051280635.3. Lineage (NCBI taxonomy): Bacteria > Bacillati > Actinomycetota > Actinomycetes > Propionibacteriales > Nocardioidaceae > Nocardioides > Nocardioides proteolyticus. The sequence continues at coordinate 40,314 of NZ_JBNBPO030000011.1, forward strand.
AGCCTGACGGTCGTCGAGGCGCCCCAGATCGCCATCGACAGGAACAGGTCGATCACGTTGATGGCCACGATGCTGGTCCGGACCGCTCGGCCCACCGCGACGCCGACGCCCGCCGGCCCGCCCGACGCGGTGTAGCCGTGGTAGCAGTGGATCAGGATCACCACGACCGCGAAGACCAGCACCTTCCCGAACGACCACAGCACGTCGCCGGGTGGCAGGAACTGGTTGAAGTAATGGTCGTAGGTGCCGGCCGACTGGCCGTAGATCTGCGTCACCACCAGGCGGCTGGCGACGTACGACGACAGCAGGCCCACGACGTAGAGCGGGATGATCGCGATCAGGCCCCCGACCACGCGGGTGGTGACCAGGAACTGCATCGAGGGGATCGCCATCACCTCGACGGCGTCGATCTCCTCCGAGATGCGCATCGCGCCGAGCTGGGCGGTGAAGCCGCAGCCGACGGTGGCGGCGAGCGCGATGCCGGCCACCAGCGGGGCGATCTCGCGGGTGTTGAAGTAGGCCGACACGAATCCGGAGAACGCCGCCGTGCCGAGCTGGTTGAGCGCGGCGTAGCCGGACAAGCCGACCTGCGCTCCGGTGAAGAAGGTCATGCCGATGATCACGCCGACCGTGCCGCCGATGACGGCCAGGGCGCCGGAGCCGAGCGTCACCTCGGCCAGGATCCGCAGGATCTCTCGGGGGTACCGCTTGATGGAGCGTGGCAGCGCAAGCAGCACCCGCACGTAGAACGACAGCTCGTGACCGAGGTTGTCGAGCCCCTTGACGGGGCGCTCGTAGATCGCCTTCACGTTGGCCATGTCCGCCGCCTCACCCTGTCTTCGGTGGGACGATCTGGAGGTAGATCGTGCTCAGGACGAAGTTGACCACGAACAGCAGCAGGAACGTGATGACCACCGACTCGTTCACCGCGTCCCCCACGCCCTTCGGGCCGCCGGCGGCGTTCATGCCCTTGTAGGCCGCGACGATGGCGGCGATGAGGCCGAAGACGAGGGCCTTGATCATGCCGATCCACACGTCGGGCAGCTGGGCGAGCGCGGTGAAGCTGGCGAGGTAGGCGCCCGGTGTGCCGTCCTGGAGGATCACGTTGAAGACGTAGCCGCCGGCGACGCCGACCACGCTCACCATGCCGTTGAGGAAGACGGCGACGAGCATGCACGCCAGCACGCGGGGCACGACGAGGCGCTGGATCGGGTCGATGCCCAGCACCATCATGGCGTCGAGCTCCTCGCGGATCTTGCGCGCGCCGAGGTCGGCCGCGATGGCCGAGCCGCCGGCGCCCGCGATCAGCAGCGCGGTCGCGATGGGCCCGGCCTGCTGGATCACCGCCAGCACCGACGCGGAGCCGGTGAAGGACTGCGCGCCGAACTGCTTGATCAGGCCGCCGACCTGCAGCGCGATGACCGCACCGAAGGGGATGGCGACGAGCGCCGTCGGGATGATCGTCACCGAGGCGATGAACCAGGCCTGCTGCAGGAACTCACGCAGCTGGAACGGGCGGCGGAAGAGCCCGCGTCCGACGTCGAGACCGAAGGCGAAAAGCTTGCCTGCGGTGCCGACGGGAGCGAGTACGCGGGCCGCCGTAGGGGATGACACCGAGTCGCTCCGATCAGCCGTTGAGCGCGGCCTCGGGGGTGAAGGATCCCGGAGGCGGCGTCACGCCGTTCTGCCGGCACCACTCGCCCGGCGGTCGCTGGCTGCGGCGCGGGATGCCGTTGGACGGCTCCAGCTGCAGGGCGATCGGAGGAAGAGGCGGGAGGTCCATGCCCTTCTCGGCCTCGAGCTCGTTGGCGTCCTTCTCCTCGGACATGCCGATCGGCCCGACCCGCTGGGCGTTCAGGAACTGGCGCACCACGGGCTCCTCGGAGCTGAGCAGCATCTCACGGGGGCCGAACATGGCGAGGTGCTTGTGGTAGAGCAGGCCGATGTTGTCGGGCACGGTGCGCGCGGTGTTGATGTCGTGGGTGACGATCAGGAACGTCGCGTCGATCTGCGCGTTCAGGTCGACGATGAGCTGGTTGAGGAACGAGGTGCGCACCGGGTCGAGGCCGGAGTCGGGCTCGTCGAAGAGGACGATCTCCGGGTCCAGCACCAGCGCTCGCGCCAGGCCCGCACGCTTGCGCATGCCGCCCGAGATCTCGCCGGGCAGCTTGTCCTCCGCGCCGAGGAGACCGACGAGGTCCATCTTCTCCATGACGATGTCGCGGATCTCGGACTCGCTCTTCTTGGTGTGCTCGCGCAGCGGGAAGGCGACGTTGTCGTACAGGTTCATCGAGCCGAACATCGCGCCGTCCTGGAACAGCACGCCGAACAGCTTGCGGATCTCGTAGAGCTCCTTCTCCGAGCAGGAGGCGATGTCGGTGCCCTCGATGATGATCGAGCCGCGGTCGGGCTTGATCAGCCCGATCAGCGCCTTCAGGAACACCGACTTGCCGGTGCCGGACGGGCCGAGCATCACGCAGATCTCGCCCGCCGGGATCGTCAGCGAAACGTCGGCCCAGATCAGCTGCTTGCCGAACGACTTCGTCAGCCCATCGACAGCGATCTCAACACCCATGTCGTCTCTCTCTCCCAGTGGGGCACGAACCGGGCGCCCCTGTCGGATCCAACGCGCACCAGAGGCGCAGGTTACGCGTTCGCGTGGCGCCCGTCACCTTCCCGAGACCCGAACCTTACCCGCAAGTAGCAAACGTGTCGGCGGTGTCCGAAATGGCACCGGGCCGGCAGAGCGGATGCTCTGCCGGCCCGGCATGCCGGACCCGCCTCGAGGGCGGGTCCGACGGACTCACTTGAGGGTGACGGTGGCGCCGGCGCCCTCGAGGGACTCCTTGGCCTTGTCCGCGGTCTCCTTGTTGACCTTCTCGAGGATCGGCTTCGGGGCGCCCTCGACGAGGTCCTTGGCCTCCTTGAGACCGAGGGAGGTCAGCGCGCGGACCTCCTTGATGACGTTGATCTTCTTGTCACCAGCGGCCTCGAGGATGACGTCGAACTCGTCCTGGGCGGCCTCGGCGCCGCCCTCGGCGCCCGCGGCTCCGCCGGCGGCGGGAGCAGCGGCAACCGCGACCGGGGCGGCGGCGGTGACGCCGAAGGTGTCCTCGAACTGCTTCACGAACTCGGAGAGCTCGATGAGGGTCATCTCCTTGAACGCGTCGAGGAGCTCGTCGGTGGTGAGCTTCGCCATGGTGGCGTCTCCTTCTTGTTTCTTGTGGCCCGCGGCGTCGACCGCGGACGGGGTTTCAGGTGGTGTACGTCGGCCTGGGGTCAGGCGTCGGTGGACTCGGCCTCGTTTGCCTCGTCCGCCTCGGCGGGGGCGGCCTCGTCGGCAGCCTCCTCCGGAGCGGCCTCGGCGGCCGGGGTCTCCTCGGCAGCGGCCTCCGCCGTGTCCGCAGCTCCCGCTGCGGGGGCGCCGGCACCACCTGCGAGGATCGAGGGGTCCTCCTGCGCCTTCGCCTCCAGGGCGCCGGCGAGCCGGGCAGCCTGGGCGAGCGGGGCGTTGAGGAGGTAGACGGCCTGGCTCAGCGAGGCGAGCATCGCGCCCGCCAGCTTGCCCAGGAGCACCTCGCGCGACTCGAGATCGGCCAGCTTGGCGATCTCGGCCGGGTCGAGGAGGTTGCCGTCCAGAACTCCACCCTTGATCACCAGGGTGGGGTTGGCCTTGGCAAAGTCACGCAGGCCCTTCGCCGCCTCGACGACGTCGCCCTTGATGAAGGCGATCGCGGTCGGGCCGGTGAGCAGGTCGTCGAAGCCGTCGATGCCCGCCTCCTTGGCGGCGAGCTTGGCCAGCGTGTTCTTGACCACGGCGTAGTTGGCGTTCTCACCGAGGGAGCGGCGAAGGTCCTGCAGCTCCTTGACGGTGAGACCGCGGTACTCGGTCAGCACAGCACCAGCGGCACCGCTGAAGGACTCAGCGATCTCCGCGACGGCGGCCTGCTTGTCTGCCCGCGCCATGGGTCTCCTTCCGGATCGGTGAGACCGCTCGCCGTTCCCGGCCTCCGGAAAGACGAACGCCCCGGGCGCAGGCCCAGGGCGTGGACTTCGAGCACGGACGCGAACGTCGAGGCGTGCTGCGGGTCTTGCTCTGACACCTGCGCGGGCCGTCCGCTTGCGCGGAGCCTTCGGCCGGAACCTGCGGAGCAGCTCCCGACAACCAGCGGTCTCTGGTTTCAGTGGGCAAGACTACGGAGATACCGGGTCGCCACCAAATCGCCGGGGTTGAGACGATGGCGAGGTGACCACCTCCGCGACGCCGCTGTCCGACCTGTCCGCCGACGACCTCGCCGCCCGGCTGGAGGCCGCTCGCGCCGACTACGAGGCGCTGAAGGCCCGTGACCTGAAGCTCGACCTCACCCGCGGCAAGCCGGGAGCCGACCAGCTGGACCTGTCCGAGGGCCTGCTCGGCCTGCCGACCACGCACCGCGACCGGAGCGGTGCGGACGTCCGCAACTATGGCGGGCTCGAGGGGCTCACCGAGATGCGGGAGATCTTCGCCGACCTCCTCGGCGTCGACGTCGCCAACGTCGTCTGCGGCGGCAACTCGAGCCTGACGATGATGCACCAGGTGATCACCGCGCTGCTGCTCAAGGGCGGCCCGGACTCGCCGCGGCCGTGGTCGCAGGAGCCGGTCGTGCGGTTCGTGTGCCCGGTCCCCGGATACGACCGCCACTTCACGATGCTCGCCGAGCTGGGGATCGAGATGGTCACGGTGCCGATGCACGACGACGGACCCGACGTCGAGGCGACCCGGGCGCTCGTCGCCGACGACCCGGCCGTGAAGGGCCTGTGGCTCGTGCCGACGTACGCCAACCCCACGGGCGCGGTCTGCTCCGCCGAGGTCGCGGCGGAGCTGATGGCGATGCCGACCGCGGCGCCGGACTTCCGCATCCTCTGGGACAACGCCTACGCCGTGCACCACCTGACCGAGCACGAGACCAAGAGCGCCGACGCGCTGGGCCTCGCCGCGGCCTCCGGCCACCCCAACCGGCCGATCATGTTCGCGTCCACCTCGAAGATCACCTTCGCCGGCTCCGGCGTCGCGGCCCTCGCCGCCTCGGCCGAGAACAAGGCGTGGTACCTCGCCCGGCTGGGCTTCGCGTCCATCGGCCCCGACAAGGTCAACCAGCTGCGCCACGTCGAGTTCTTCGGGGACGCCGACGGCGTGCGCGCGCACATGCGCCGGCACCGCGACCTGATCGCTCCCAAGTTCGCCGCCGTCGACGACGCCCTGACGGCGCGGCTGGCCGGGCTCGGGATCGCGGAGTGGACCAAGCCCACCGGCGGCTACTTCGTCAACCTCGACGTGATGGACGGCACGGCGTCGCGGGTCGTCGCCCTCGCGAAGGAGGCCGGCATCGCGCTCACCCCGGCCGGCTCGGCGTTCCCGCACGGCAACGACCCCGACGACCGCAACATCCGGCTCGCGCCCACCTTCCCCGTGCTGGAGGAGGTCGAGCTCGCCATGGCCGGCGTGGCCGTCTGCGTCGAGCTCGCGGCGCTGGAGAAGCTCGCCGGCTGAGCCGCGCGGCCGTCGTACCTGCGTCGCCGCGGGCGTCGTACGCCGTCCCCGCGGGCGTCGTACCTGATCAACGCGTTGGGTCTGCGCCGGAAACCCAACGCGTTAGTCAGGTACGACGAAGCCCCGGCCACCCTCGCGGGCGACCGGGGCTTCGCTGCAACCGGGGTCAGGCCGTGGCGGCCTCGTCCTCGGCGGCGACGTTCTTGATCCGGTTGGGGTCGACCGGGACGCCGGGGCCCATCGTCGTGGAGACGGTGACCTTCTTGAGGTAGCGGCCCTTGGAGCTGGCCGGCTTCAGCCGGAGCACCTCCTCGAGCGCGGCCGCGTAGTTCTCGGCGAGCTGCTGCTCGGAGAAGGACGCCTTGCCGATGATGAAGTGCAGGTTGGCGTGACGGTCCACGCGGAACTCGATCTTGCCGCCCTTGATGTCGGTCACGGCCTTGGCCGGGTCCGGGGTAACGGTGCCGGTCTTGGGATTCGGCATCAGGCCTCGGGGACCGAGCACGCGGCCGAGGCGGCCGACCTTGCCCATCAGGTCGGGGGTGGCGACCACGGCGTCGAAGTCGAGGTAGCCCCCCGCCACCTTCTCGATCAGCTCGTCGCCGCCGACCTCGTCGGCGCCGGCCGCGCGGGCGGCCTCGGCCTTGTCGCCGTTGGCGAACACCAGGACCTTGGCGGTCTTGCCGGTGCCGTGGGGCAGGTTGACGGTGCCGCGCACCATCTGGTCGGCCTTGCGGGGGTCGACGCCGAGACGCATCACGACGTCCACGGTCTCGTCGAATTTCTTCTTGCTCGAGGACTTCGCGATCTTGATCGCGGCCAGCGGGCTGTAGAGCTCGTTCTTGTCGAACGTCTCCGCAGCCGCGCGGTAGGTCTTGCTGCGCTGCATTGGGGTTCCTTAGGAGTGTGAGGAGATGTGGTCAGCGGGCCAGCGCGGCCCTTCCACGGTGGCTCAGCCGTCGATGGTGACGCCCATGGAGCGGGCGGTGCCCTCCACGATCTTCATGGCGGCGTCGACGTCGTTGGCGTTGAGGTCGGGGAGCTTCGTCGTGGCGATCTCGCGCACCTGGTCCTTGGTCAGCTTGCCGACCTTCTCCTTGTGCGGGACGCCCGAGCCCTTCTGGAGGCCGGCGGCCTTCTTGATCAGCTCGGCGGCGGGCGGCGTCTTCGTGATGAAGTCGAAGGACCGGTCCTCGTAGATCGTGATCTCGACCGGGATGACGTTGCCGCGCATGGACTCGGTCTGCGCGTTGTAGGCCTTGCAGAAGTCCATGATGTTGACGCCGTGGGGACCGAGCGCGGTACCGACCGGCGGCGCCGGGGTGGCCTGTCCGGCCTGGAGCTGCACCTTGACCAGTGCGGCGATCTTCTTCTTGGGAGGCATTTCCTCTGTCTCTTTCTACTCGTGGTCACAGCGAGGGTGTGGAGCCCTCTGCCACTTGCTGCCCGGGGCAACCCGAGCATTCTTCCGCGTGTTCGGCCGTACGGCGAATCGCGGGGTGCTCTGCTCTCGACGCGACCGGGTCGCGACCGGCGTGGAGCGCTCGACCTGCTCGGCGTCGAGCGCCGGAAGCTCAGACGCGCTGGATCTGGCTGAAGCTGAGCTCGACGGGCGTCTCGCGACCGAAGATCTCGACGAGCGCCTTGACCCGCTGGGCCTCGGCGTTGATCTCGGTGATCGTCGCGTGCAGCGTCGCGAACGCGCCGTCGACGATGAGCACGGAGTCGTTGATGTCGAAGTCGGCGACCTCGATCGGCTTCGTGGGGGCCGGCGCGCCCGCCCCGGCCCCCCCCGCGGCGGCGGCCTCGGCCTCGGCGGCGGCCGCGGTGACCACGGCCGGCGCCAGCATCTTCTCGACCTCGTCCATGCTCAGCGGCACCGGCTGGTGGCTGTGCCCGACGAACCCGGTCACCGACGGGGTGTGGCGCACGGCGGCCCACGACTCGTCGGTGAGGTCCATCCGGACCAGGACGTAGCCGGGCAGGACGGTGCGCTTGACCATCTTGCGCTGGCCGTTCTTGATCTCGGCGACCTCCTCGGTGGGGACCACGATCTCGTGGATGTAGTCCTCCATGTTGAGGGAGTGGATCCGGTTCTCGAGGTTCTGCTTCACCCGGTTCTCCATGCCGGAGTAGGTGTGCACCACGAACCAGTCGCCCGGCTTGGCCCACAGCTCGCGACGGAACGCCTCGAGCGGGTCCTCGTCGGCGGCCTGCTCGGGCTCGGCGTCACCCTCGGTCTCCACGGCGCCCTCGGCGCCCTCCGACACCTCGGAGAGCTCCGACACCTCGGACAGCTCGGCTCCGTCGGCGGCCGCCTGGGTGTCGTCGAGGCCCATCGCGGCGTCGGTGGACTCGTCGGTCACCTCGGCGTCCAGGCGCGGGTCGTCGAGGACATCCGGGCCGTCGTCCGGCTGGCCGTAGGTGTCCTCGAGGGACTCCTGCGGGGCGTTCGACTCCGGGAACTGCTCCGACACGTCCTGCTCCATCAGTTGGTAGTTGTCATCGACGACGCTGCCCGGGCCGGGCTCAGATGTCGTCGGCGCCGGTGAAGACCTCGAACGCGAGCTTGCCCAGACCGAGGTCCAGCAGCGACACGATCGCGATCATCACGAGCACGAAGGCCATGACCACGAAGAAGTAGGTCACCAGCTGCTCGCGCGAGGGGTAGACCACCTTGCGCAACTCGGCGACGACCTGGCGGTAGAAGGTCACCGGGCCGGTGCGGGGCTCGGGCTGCTGGCGCTTGCCGCCCGAGGAGTCCTTGCGGCCCTCGGGGACCGTCGGGGCGTCCGACACGCTGCTCACCCTTTCCTTCTGGCCGTCGGCGATCTGCCGGTTCTTCGTATGTCGTGCAGGGCACGAGGGACTTGAACCCCCAACCTTCGGTTTTGGAGACCGATGCTCTGCCAGTTGAGCTAGTGCCCTCCGATGGCGACTCCCGAGCGGGCGCGACCTGCCTGAGGGCGCGACCGAGCATGTGGAGGAACCACCAGTGGGCGAGTCTACGCACTCGGTCGCGACCCGACCAATCGGAGCCCCCGCGGGTCCCGCACACCGTCCCCCTACGATGACGGCGTGCGGGACCTCCACGCGCTCCCCAAGGCGCACCTCCACCTGCACTTCACCGGCTCCATGCGCCACGCCACCCTGCTCGAGCTCGCGGCCAGGGACGGCATCCCGCTCCCCGACGCGCTCGTGGAGGACTGGCCACCGCAGCTGACGGCGGCCGACGAGAAGGGCTGGTTCCGGTTCCAGCGCCTCTACGACGTGGCGCGCTCGGTCCTGCGCACCGAGGGCGACGTACGCCGCCTGGTGCTCGAGGCGGCCGAGGACGACGTCGCGGACGGCGGCCGGTGGCTGGAGATCCAGGTCGACCCGAGCGGCTACGGCGGCCGGTTCGGCGGCATCACGGCGTTCACCGACCTCGTGCTCGACGCCGTGCGCGACGCCTCGGAGCGCACGGGCCTCGGCATGGCGGTCGTGATCGCCGCCAACCGCACCCGGCACCCCCTCGACGCCCGGACGCTGGCCCGCCTCGCCGGCCAGTACGTCGACCGCGGCGTGGTGGGCTTCGGGCTGTCCAACGACGAGCGACGGGGCCGCACCGCGGACTTCGCCGCCGCGTTCGCGATCGCCGAGCGGGCCGGCCTGCTGCTGGTGCCGCACGGCGGCGAGCTCCGCGGGCCCGAGCACATCCGCACCTGCCTCGACGCGCTGCACGCCGACCGGCTGGGCCACGGCGTCCGTGCCGCCGAGGACCCCGAGCTGCTGAAGCGGATCGTCGACGCGGGCGTCGCCCTCGAGGTCTGCCCCGTCTCCAACGTGTCCCTGGGGGTCTACTCCGATCCCTACTCCGTGCCGCTCCCGACGCTGCTCGAGGCGGGCGCCACGGTCGCGCTCGGCGCCGACGACCCGCTGCTGTTCGGCTCCCGGCTGGCCGGCCAGTACGCCACCATGCGGGCCTCCCACGACCTCTCCGACGAGCAGCTGGCGGAGCTCGCGCGGATGTCGTTCCGGGCCAGCCGGGCGCCGCGGGAGCTGGTGCGGCGCGCGCTGGCCGAGATCGACGCCTGGCTGGCCTCGCCCGGCAGCTGACCGGCGGCCGGCCGGCGCGGTTCGCCGCTCGGCGGTTTCAGGTGGCGCCGGCGCTGGAAGGATGACGCCGTGAGCGACCAGCAGCCCCTCGTGCCCCCCGCACCGCCGACCGGCGACGACCGGCCCTTCGAGCCCTACGTCGCGCCGGCGTGGGGCGACCCCGCGGGCGAGGCGCCGGCGGGCATGCAGCCGGCTCCGCCGGCGCCGTACCAGGTCGCTCCGCAGTACCTCGTCAACCCGGGCGCCCCGACCCACCCGCTGGCGATCACCGCGCTGGTGCTCGGGATCGTCGGCATCGTGTCGGTGGTGCTCACCCCGCTCTTCGGGGTCACCCTGGTCGGCGGGCTCTGCTCGCCGTTCGCGATCTGGCTCGGAGCCTGGGCGCGCCGGCAGATCCGCGCCGACCCGCAGACCTACGGCGGCGAGGGGATCGCGACCGCCGGCTTCGTGACCGGCATCGTCGGACTCGGCCTCGGGCTGCTCGTCCTGCTCTTCGTGGTGGCGTTCGTGGCCCTGATCCTCGCCGTCTTCGCGGGAGCGGGCGCCTAGGCCCAGCGTGGTCAGCGTGGGGTGCGGTCAGGCGCCGGCGAGGCTGCAGCCGACCAGCACCGGCTCGTTGACGAGCTCGATCCCGAACCTGGCCCGCACCCCGTCGCGCACCTCGCGTGCCAGCGCCAGCAGCTCCTCGGTGGTCCCGCCGCCCCGGTTGGTGAGGGCGAGGGTGTGCTTGGTCGACAGCGAGACGCCGGCGCCCGGGCGCTCGAGCCCGTAGCCCTTGCCGAAGCCCGCCCGCTCGATGAGCCAGGCGGCGCTCGTCTTCACCGTTCCGTCCGGCTGCGGGTACGCCGGCGCCCCGTCGGGCAGCCGGGCCGGGTCGACGAACGGGTTGGTGAAGAAGGACCCGGCACTCCACGTGTCGCGGTCGTCGGCGTCGAGGACCATGCCCTTGCCACGCCGCAGGCCGAGGACCGCGTCGCGCACCTCCTGCAGCGGCGCCCGCCGGCCCTGCTCGACACCCAGTGTCCGCGCCAGCTCGGCGTAGGCGACCGGGGCCGACAGGGATCCGGGGTGGAAGTCGAAGCCGACGTCGAGGACGACGTGGCGCGCGGGGTCGGCCTTGAACCGGGAGTGCCGGTAGGAGAACCCGCACTCGGCGGCCGTGAAGGTCCGCTGTCCGCGGAGCACCCGGTCCCACACCCGCACGCGGGCGATCGTCTCCGCGACCTCCTGGCCGTAGGCCCCGACGTTCTGGATCGGGCTCGCACCGACGGTGCCGGGGATGCCGGACAGCGCCTCCACGCCGGTCCACCCCTCGGCCACCGCCCGCTCGACGAACCCGTCCCACGGCTCACCGGCGCCGACGGTCACCGACACGACGCCGCAGCCGTCGTCGGCGACCTCGACCCCGCCGCCGACGACATGGACGACGGTGCCCGCGAAGCCCTCGTCGGCCACCACGACGTTGCTGCCGCCGCCGAGCACGAGCACCGGCTCCCCGGCCGCGTCCGCCGCCGCGACGGCCGCGACCAGCTCGTCGGCGTCGCGCGCGGCGACGTACCGGCGGGCCGGGCCGCCGAGCCGCAGGGTGGTCAGCTCGGCCAGGCGGGGCGTGCGCGCCGGCTCAGGCACGGACCGTCGCCCTGGGGGCGCCGAGCACCTTGGTGCCCTCGCAGCTGACCTCGAGCCGCAGCGACAGCAGCCCGTCGGGCGTGCGCTCACCGACGGTGCCGCGGACCGTCACCTCGGCCGCTCCCTCGGCGGGTACGACGACCGGCTGGACGAACTTCGCGCCGAGCTCGACGACCTCGGCGCCGCCGGTCCACTCGGCGACCGCGCGGCCCACCAGCGCCAGGGTGTACATCCCGTGCGCGATGACGCCCGGCAGCCCGACCGCCCGGGCGACCGCCTCGTCCTGGTGGATCGGGTTGGGGTCGCCGCTCGCGGCGGCGTACGCGACGAGGTCCGCGCGGGTGATGGCGAAGGTGGCCGGGCCGAGCTCGGCTCCCGGCTCCAGCGTGCGGCTCATGCCGCGCCCCGGTGCACGAGGGTGGCGGTCGCGGTGCAGACCAGGGAGCCGGCCGCGTCGGTGATCTCGCTGGCGGTGCTCACGATGTCGTTGCCCCCGATGCTGCGGACGCCGGTGACGGTCAGGGTCGCGGTCAGCTCGTCGCCGACGACGACGGGGCGCTCGTAGCGGAACCGCTGGTCGCCGTGGACGATGCGGGACAGCTCGACCTGCTCGGCGGCGAGGAAGCCCTGCAGCGCCTGGAAGGTGACCACGATCGGGAAGGTCGGCGGCACGCCCGCCACGGGGCCCGCCGTCCCGACCGCGCCGGCGAAGGCGGTCACGGCCTCGTCGGTGACGCGGTAGGGCGCGGTGGGCGGGAACGTGCGGCCGGCGAGGCTGCAGTCGATCGGCACGGGGCCGAGCCTAACGAGCCGGAGACGACGTCGACCCGGCACCGCCCCTGCGGGCGGTCCGGGTCGACGAGGAGAAGCGTGCGCTCGCTGTGGGCGAGGCTGGTCCGCTCTGGTCAGCGGGTTTCGCGGTGCGCGGTGTGCTTGCGGCACCGCGGGCAGAACTTCGACAGCTCGATGCGGTCGGGGTCGTTGCGCCGGTTCTTCTTCGTGATGTAGTTGCGCTCCTTGCATTCCACGCACGCGAGCGTGATCTTGGGGCGAACATCGGAGCTCTTGCTGGCCACGGGAAGTCCTTCTTACGCGGGTCTGTGGGGTACTGCTTCGTCGTCTGGCGTAGCGGGGGCGGGACTCGAACCCGCGACACCACGATTATGAGCCGTGTGCTCTAACCACCTGAGCTACCCCGCCAGGGGGTCGGGGCACGCGGCACGCCGTCCGGCGGGCCAGGCCCTTGCTCCCAGAGCCCCTTTACGGAATCGAACCGTAGACCTACTCCTTACCATGGAGTCGCTCTGCCGACTGAGCTAAAGGGGCAACGCCGGAGAACGATACACGCGCCCGCGACGCAGGCGAAATCGAGGCTGCGCGGCGCCGATGACCCCGCTCGACCCGGCTCAGTCGCCCTGGATCCGGGGGAACGGGCGGGCCTCCTCGAGCTCGAAGGCGAGCTCGATGAGCAGCGCCTCCTGACCCGGCGCGGCGCCGAACATCATGCCCTGCGGGAGCCCCTCGGGGGTGGTCGCCAGCGGCAGCGACACCGCCGGCGCGCCGGTGACGTTCTGCCACGGCGTGAACGCCACCCAGTCCTGCAGGCGGTCGATGATCGTGTCGTAGTCGAGCGTGGGGTCGAGGTGGCCGACCCGCGGTGTGGCCATCGCGAGGGTCGGCGTGAGCGTGACGTCGTACTTCTCGTGGAAGAGCTCGGCCTGGCCGCCGGCCCGCTTGAGCCGGGCGATCGCGCCGGGGAGGCGGTGCAGGTTGCGGCGCGCGTGCCGCGCGAGCCCCTGGGTGAGGTTGTCGAGGTTGGCCCGCTTCCAGCTCCGGCCGTGCAGGACCCGGCCCGTCGTCACCATGGCCAGCCCCAGCGAGGCCCAGTAGAGGAGGAAGTCGTCGGCGAACGACGGCCCGACCGGCACGTCGGCCTCGGTCACGGTGTGACCGAGCTCCTCGAGCAGGTCGGCGGTCTGCTCGGTCAGGGCCCGGGTCGCCGGGTCGGCGCCGCGGCTGAGGCCGGAGGTGTTCAGGGCGACCCGGAGGCGTCGCCTGACCGGGCGGGTGAGGTCCCCCACGGGCGGCAGGTGCAGCGGACGGTGCACCCGCTCGGCCTCGCGGTAGAACGCGGCGGTGTCGCGCACGGTGCGGGTGAGGACGCCGTCGGAGACGATCCGGATCGGCATGTCCCGGAACTGCTTGTCCTGGGCGAGCCGCCCGCGGGTCGGCTTGAGACCCACCAGCCCGTTGACCGAGGCGGGGATCCGGATCGAGCCGCCGCCGTCGTTGGCGTGGGCGATGGGGACCGCTCCGGCGGCGACGAGGGCGCCCGACCCGGAGCTGGACGCGCCGGCGGTGTGGTCGGTGTCCCACGGCGTGCGCACGGCGCCGAGCCGCGGGTGCTCGGCGGAGGCGCTGAAGCCGTACTCCGAGAGCTGGCTCTTGCCGAGCGCGACGAGCCCGGTCGCGAGGTACATCTGCACGAAGTCGCCGTCCCTGCGGGCCGGTCGCGGATCCCAGGCGTCGGTGCCGGCCATCGTCGGCATGCCGGCGACGTCGACGTTGTCCTTGACCAGGGTGGGGACCCCCGACAGACCACCCGGCCTGGGTGCCCGCGCAAGCGCCCGGGCCCGGTCGTAGGCGGGGAAGGCCATCGCGTTCAGCTCACAGGCGACCTTCTCCACGCGCGCGATCGCGGCCTCGACCACTTCGGGCACGGTGACCTTGCCGGCGGCGATGTGCTCGGCCACCCCCACGGCGTCCAGGTCCCCGAGGGCGTCGTCGGTGAAGGAGTGCACGCGCAGCGTCATGACGCAGAAACTAGTGGCCGACCGCACCGCGGCGAAGCAACACCGATGAGCCCGGCCGCGTCCGGCCCTCGCAGCGCCGCGCCACAGGACGCGGCGGCATCGGTCCACTCCCGGCCGACCGGCTCAGAACAGGACGAGCGCGAGCAGCGGCAGCAGCAGGCTGATCGCGAGGGCGGACAGGCCCATCGACAGGCCCGCGAACGCACCCTCGGACTCGTCCTCGCGCAGCATCCGCGACGCGCCGATGCCGTGCGACACCGCCCCGACCGCCAGGCCCCGCGCGCGCCGGTCGCGGATGCGGAGCAGGTCGACCGCCACCGGGCCCGCGATCGCGCCGAGGATGCCGACCGTGATCGCGAACACCGCCGCGAGCGAGGGGATGCCGCCGAGGGCGTCGGTCACCGCGATCGCCACCGGCGTGGTCGCCGCCTTCGCCGCGACGGTCCGCTCAAGGGACTCGCCGGCGCCCAGCGCCCGGGCCAGGAGCACGGCGGAGGCGATCGAGACCACCGCCCCCACGACGACCGCGACGAGGAGCGGTACGACGAACCCGCGGAGCCGGTCGGCCTGCCGGTGGAGCGGGACGGCCAGGGCGACGGTGGCCGGACCCAGCCAGAACGCGATCAGCTCGGTGGCGTCGCGGTAGTCGGCGTAGTCGACGCCGAGCAGGGTGATCGCGGAGCCGGCGGCCACGATCGCCACGAGGACCGGCTGGGCCAGCGCGTGCCCGCCGGTGCGCCGCTGGAGCCAGCGCCCCAGCTGATAGCCGCCGAGCGTGAGGGCCAGGAGCGCGAGCGGCGAGCGGGCCAGCTCGAGGACGGTGGCGGTCATGCCGGGTCCGCCGGAGGCAGGCGGTCCGGCGGCAGGTCGTCACGGGGCCGGCCGAGCAGCCGCTCCAGGCCGACGGCGGACCAGCCCACGACGGCGATCCCGACAAGCCAGGAGCCGACGAGGGCCACCCCGAGCGACAGGGCGTCGTCGCGGATGGCCGCGGCGTAGACCACCACGCCCACGCCGGCCGGCACGAAGAACAGCTGCAGGTGCCGCAGCAGGGCGGAGCCGGCGCGCACCACCGGCCCGCTGTCGTCGTACCTGCGCAGGCGGAGGAGGACGAAGAGCAGCAGCATCCCGGCGACGGGCCCCGGCACCGGCACGTCGGCCAGCCGCACGACCAGCTCGCCGAGGAGCTGGAAGGCCACCAACCAGGTCAGCCCGGCGATCACCTCGTGGGCTCTGCGGTCACCGGCGCTCCCGGAGCCGGGCGTTGGGCAGCGCCGGGGCGGGGATCGGCCGCAGCGGCTGGTCCGGCACCACGCCGAACCGGCCGGGCTCGACGCGCCGGCCCTCCGGGACGACGCCCCCCGTCGTGGGGTCGGTGATCTGGGCCTGCCACTCGGCGCGGTAGCCGACGACCTCCTCGTGGGTGCGGCCCACGAAGTTCCACCACATCACGATCGGCTCACCGAACGGCGGCCCGCCGAGGAGGAGGACGCGGCAGCCCTCGTCACCGGCCGAGAGCGCGAGCTGCCGCTCCCCGGGCGGGACGTAGACGAGATCGGATGCCTTCGCGTCGAGCCCGCCGACCGACACCGAGCCGAGGTCGACCAGCACGCCGTGCTCGAACCCGCCGTCGACCGGCACGGGCAGGTCCGCGCCGGGGTCGAGCACCAGCTCCGCGCCGAGCAGCGGGGTGTGCGTGGTCACCGGCGAGCGGTCGCCGAGCAGGGAGCCGAGGAACACCCGGCCACGCCAGCCCGCTCCCCTGATCTCGTCGGGCGCGTGGTGCTCGAACCCGGGGTCGGTGTGCCGCGAGGCGTCGGGCAGCGCGACCCACAGCTGCGCGCCGTGCAGCACCGACGACGTCGTGGTCGACACCTCCGAGTGGCTGATCCCGCGACCGGCGGTCATCAGGTTGACCTCGCCCGGCCGCACCGTCGCGACGTTGCCGGCACTGTCGCGGTGCTCGATCTCGCCCTCGAAGAGCCAGCTCACCGTCTGCAGGCCGGTGTGGGGGTGCGGCGCCACCCGCATCCCGCCTCCGTCGCGGACCAGGTCCGGACCGTAGTGGTCGAGGAAGCACCAGGCCCCGATCAGGGAGCGGTGCCGTTGCGGCAGGGTGCGGCGCACCAGCATCGCTCGCGGCCCGCCGAGCGGCACCTCCCGCGCCGTCATCAGCTCCACGGCCGCCTCCTGCCCATGCCCTCATCTTCCCGCGCCCGTCAACCGCCCGTCGGCGCGCGTTCACGAGTCCGAGCGACGGTCGCCGGTGTGCGGATCGCCCAGCTCGCCAACTTCGTCGGCGCCACGACCGGTGGGATGCGGACCGCCCTCGCCGAGCTGGGGCGAGGGTACGCCGCCGCGGGGGCGGCGCGGCTGCTGGTGATCCCCGGACCGGTCGACGCCGTGTCGCAGACCGGCGCGGGCGACGTCGTACAGCTGCGGGCGCCGCGGGTCGGCGGCGGCTACCCGCTGATCGTGGAGCCCTGGCGGGTGACCGAGGTGCTCGAGCGGTTCGCGCCGACGAGCATCGAGTGGAGCGACAAGCTCACGCTGCTGCCCGTGGCGTGGTGGGGCCGGCACAACGGGGTGCGCAGCGTGCTGCTGTCGCACGAGCGGCTCGGCGACATGTTCGCCATGCGCACCGGCCTCGTGGCAACGTCGAAGGTCTCGATCGGCCTCCTCAACCGAGTCCTGGTGCGCAGCTTCGACGCCGTCGTGGTGACCTCCCGCTACGCCGGCGGGGAGTTCGCGACGGCGGCCGAGACCGCCGGCTGCCCGGTGCTGCGGGTGCCGCTGGGGGTCAACCTCGGTGCCTTCCGGCCGGCGGTGCCCGCCCCCGCGGCGGGACCGGTACTGCGCCTGGTGCACGCCGGGCGGCTGTCGCGGGAGAAGTCGCCCCACCTGGCGGTGGCGACCGCGGTCGAGCTGCACCGCCGCGGCGTACCCCTCCACCTCGACGTGTACGGCGACGGGCCGCACCGGGCCGAGCTCGAGGCGCTGGCCGCCGGAGCGCCCGTCGCGTTCCACGGATACGTCGGCGGACGGGCGCTGCTCCGAGAGCGCCTGGCCGCGGCCGACGTCGCGCTCTCGGTCTGCCCCGGCGAGACGTTCGGGCTGGCGGTGCTGGAGGCGCTGGCGTGCGGCACGCCGGTGGTCACGGCCGACCGGGGTGGCGCGCGGGAGCTGGTCGACCCGCTGTGCGGGGCCTGGGGTGCCCCCGAGCCCGGGGCCCTGGCCGACGCCGTACTGCGCCTGGCCGCCCGTCCCGCGGCCGCCCGCCGCCGGGCCGCCCGCCGCCGCGCCGAGCTGTTCCCGTGGTCGGCGACCGTCGAGCGGATGCTGGCCGTGCACGGTGGGGAGCAGGTGGGGGCGCTGAGTGCGTAGCGGGTCGGCGCTCAGGTGGCCGGTCAGGTAGCCGGTCAGGTGGCCGGTCAGGTAGCCGGTCATGTAGCCGGTCAGGTAGCCGGTCATGTAACTCGGTGTTCGGACGTCCACCACGGTGGAGGTGCATCCACCACGGAGTCAGGACCGGTCACAGCACCGTGGTAGTGGCACGAACACCGAGTTACATGTCTCCCGCCCCACCCCCCGGGCCCGGCCATCCAGCCCACCTCGCTGGACCGCACGGCACCCAGCGCCTCGACCCGGAGCACGACGACCGACGGCCGCAGCGTGGCGGCGGGTTGAACGCCCCCGCAACGGGGCAAGAACGCCGCAACGCCTCCCTGGAGGCGCGGTGGGCACTAGATTGCTGCCACTCGACCGGCGCGGTTCGGCGCGCCACAGACCCAAGGAGAACCCCCATGTCGTACAACCAGCCGCCGCCCCCGCCGCCGGGTGGTCCGGGTGGCCCCGGTGGCCCGAGCAGCCCGCCGCCGCAGGGCGGCTACGGCGCCCCGCAGTTCGGCGCCCCCGCCGGCGGCGCACGTCCCGGTGAGCTGCTCAACCGGTTCCTGGCCCGCCTGATCGACTTCGTCATCCTCGGCGTCGTCTTCGGGATCATCTTCTCGGTGCTCTCGGCGATCATCTACACCGGGTTCACGACCAGCTTCTTCGAGTACTTCCTCGTCTACACCCTGTCCTTCGTGCTCCAGGCGGTCGGCTACGTGGCCTACTTCGCGCTGCTGGAGTCGAGCCGCGGCCAGACGGTCGGCAAGATGGTGCTCAAGCTGCGCACGGTCGGCCCCGACGGGGTCAGCAACCCGACCCTCCAGGAGGCCGTCAAGCGCAACGCCTTCGCCGGCCTCGGCATCCTCGGGATCATCCCGTTCCTGGGTTGGTTCTTCCTCGGGTGGGCCGCGCCCATCGGCGCCGCCATCTTCATCGCCATCACGCTCAACAGCGACCAGCCCAACCACCAGGGCTGGCACGACAAGTTCGCCGGTGGCACCCGGGTCCTCCAGGTCGGCTGACCCGAGCCACCCGCCAGGGGCGTCCTCCGACCGGAGGGCGCCCCTTCGTCGTACCCGGGACCGGGGCCTAGCCTTCAGCCATGGGCCTGTTGACACCGATCGCGGTCAAGCTCGGATCGCGTCCCTGGATGCCGAAGCTGCTGCCCCAGATCACCTGGGCCGACACCACCCTCCAGCGCGTCACCCGGGGCAGGGTCACGCTGCTCGACATCGCCGGGCTGCCCAACCTGATGCTCACCGTGCGCGGGCGCAAGTCGGGCGTGCCGCGGTCCACGCCGCTGCTCTGCGTGCCCTGGAAGGGTGGCTGGCTCATCGCCGGGTCCTACTTCGGCGCACCCAAGGCACCGGTCTGGGCGGCCAACCTCCGGGCGGCGGAGACGGTGGAGGTCCGCTACAACGGCCGCCACCACACCTGCTCGTGGCGCGAGCTGACCGGCGAGGAGAAGCAGCGGGCCTGGAGCCACATGCTGGTGATCTGGCCCAACTACCAGAAGTACACCGAGTGGACCGACCGCGAGATCCCAGTATTCCTGCTGAATCCCCAGTAAGGCGAGGCTTGCTTTAGTCTTCGCCCCATGGGGGGCGGCGCCGAGAGGACACGTTTCGCGGCAGACCCCGCGCCGCCGTACGACGGCGGGCGGGTCTGCTTCGCGAGCGACCTCGCGCGCCACGGCACGCGGCACGCGCTGCGCACCGCCACCGGCGCGGTCAGCCACGCCGAGCTGGCCGAGCTGGTCGGCATCGCCCGGCTCGGCCTCGACGCCCTCGGCGGCCGCCAGCTCGTGCGGCTCCGCCCCGCCCCCACCGTCGACTTCGTCGTCGCCTGGCTGGCCGCCCTCTCGGGCGGTCACGCCACGCTGCTCACCCACGACGACGGACTGGCCCGGGCCTACGCCGCCTCCGCCGAGCACGACGGCGGCGCCTGGCGGCCGACCGGGCAGTGCGCGCCCGAGCTCCATCCGGACCTCCGGCTGCTGCTGAGCACCTCCGGGTCCACCGGCTCCCCCAAGCTGGTGCGCCTGTCGGCAGCCAACCTGGAGTCCAACGCGACCGCCATCGCCGGCTACCTCGGCCTCACCGCCGACGACTGCGCGCTGACCACGCTGCCCCTCGACTACTGCTACGGCCTCTCGGTGCTGCACAGCCACCTCGCGGCGGGCGCCTCGCTGCTGCTCGACGACCGCTCGGTCACCGACCCCGCGCTGTGGGCCGCGGCGCGCGCCGCCGGCGTCACGTCGTTCGCCGGCGTCCCCTACACCTTCGACCTCCTCGGAGCAGCCGGCTGGCCGGAGCTGCCCACCCTTCGCCAGGTCACCCAGGCCGGGGGCCGGATGGCGCCCGAGCGGGTCCGTGAGCTGGCCCTCCGCGGCCGCGACGAGGGCTGGGACCTCGTGGTGATGTACGGCCAGACCGAGGCGACCGCGCGGATGGCCTGGCTCCCGCCGCACCTCGCGGCCAGCCACCCGGCGACCGTGGGGCTGGCCATCCCGGGAGGCGAGCTCCGGCTCGACCCGGTGGCAGGGGCCGAGCCCGGGGTCGGCGAGCTCGTCTACCGCGGGCCCAACGTGATGATGGGGTACGCCGCCGGCCCCGACGACCTGGCCCGCGGACCGGAGCTCGACGAGCTCCGCACCGGCGACCTCGCCCGCTTCACGCCCGAGGGGCTGGTGCAGGTGGTCGGCCGCCGCTCCCGGTTCGCGAAGCTGTTCGGCCAGCGGATCGACCTCGACCGGGTGCAGACGCTGCTCGCCCTCGGCGGCCACGACGTCGCGTGCGCGGAGGCCGCCGACGGCACCCAGCTGGTCGTCGCGGTGCCCGGGGACCCGGACGCGCTCCTCCTCGACGAGGTCGCCTGCGCGACCACCGCCGGCACCGGGCTGCCGGCGCACGCGGTGCGCGTCGTACCCGCGACGGACCTGCCACGGCTGCCCAACGGCAAGGTCGACCAGCAGGCCGTCGCCCGGCTGCGGCCGCGGCCGGTCGTCGCGGACGCCTCGGCGACCAGCACGATCAGTGCGCTCTACGCACGGGTCCTCGGCCGTGACCGGGTCTCCCCGGACGACTCCTTCCTCGGGCTCGGCGGCGACTCACTGTCCTACGTCGAGCTCTCCCTGCGCCTGGAGCGGCGGCTGGGCCGGCTGCCCGGCGACTGGCCGCGGCGCACGGTGGCCGACCTCGCCGAGCTCGTCGAGACGACCCTGCTCAACGAGGGCCCCCGGCGGCGCGGCTGGCTGCGGCTCGACACCACGATCGTGCTCCGCGCGCTGGCGATCGTGATGATCGTCGGCTCCCACTCCAACGTGTGGGTGCTGCTCGGCGGCGCCCACGTCCTGCTCGGCGTCGCCGGCGCCAACTTCGCGCGCTTCCACCTCTCCGACGAGGACGCCCGCGACCGCCTGGGCCGCGTCCTCCGCGCCGCGGCCCGGGTCGCCGTGCCGTCGGTCCTGTGGATCGGGACGGTCGCGCTGGTGACCGGCGACTACGGGTGGCGCACGGTGCTCCTCCTCAACGACGTGCTCGGCGGCAAGGACTGGTCGGAGCCGGCCTGGCACTACTGGTTCGTCGAGGTGCTGCTCATCCTCGCGCTGGGGGCCGGCCTGCTCGCCTCCGTCCCGCGGGTGATGGCGATCGAGCGGCGCCACCGGTTCGCCCTGGCCGCCGGCATCACCGCCGTGGCGCTCGTCCCGCGCCACGGGGCCACGCTGTCGTCGTACGACGGCGACGTGATGCACTCCTCCCTCTTCGTCGCCTGGCTCTTCGCCGGCGGCTGGGCCGCGGCCGTCGCGCGTACGACGCCGCAGCGGCTCCTCGTCTCGGCACTGCTGCTCGCCGGCACCTGGGGCCTCACCGGCGACCTGGCGCGCGAGGCCGCCATCGGCGCGGGGCTGCTGCTGCTGGTCTGGGTGCGCACGGTGCCGTGGCCGCGGCTGCTCGTGGGCGTGACCGGCACCCTGGCCAGCGCCTCGCTCTACATCTACCTGACGCACTGGCAGGTGTACCCGCACCTCGAGGACCGGTGGCCGGTCCTCGGCCTGGTGGCCTCCCTCGCCGTCGGCGTCCTCGCCTGGCACCTGGTCGGCCGGCTGCTGGCCGGGACCCCCCTGCTCGACCGACCGCGTTCCCCTTACCCGTCCGACCATCTCGACCGACCCGACCTACTCGACCGACAGGAATCCCGATGATCGTCCGCCCCGCTGGCCGGCTCCCTCGTCTCGCCCTCGGCGTCGCCGCCGTGACGCTGCTCGCCCCGCTGCTCGCCTCGTGCGGCGAGGACGAGCCGAAGCTGGTGATCTACAACGCCCAGCACGAGCCGCTGCTCGAGGAGCTCGCGCCGGCGTTCACCGACGAGACCGGGATCGAGGTCGAGCTGCGCCACGGCAAGGACCTGGAGATGTCCAACCAGCTGGTGCAGGAGGGCGAGGCGTCGAAGGCCGACGTGTTCCTCACCGAGAACTCCCCGGCCATGTCCCAGGTCGAGGCCGCGGGCCTCTTCGAGGAGCTCCCGGCTGACCTGGTCGCGCCGATCCCCGAGCTCTACCGGCCGCAGAGCGGCCTGTGGACGGGCTTCGTCGCGCGGTCGACGGTGCTGGTCTACAACACCGACCTGATCGAGGAGTCGGAGCTGCCCGACTCGATCCTCGACCTGGCGGAGCCGGAGTGGGAGGGCCGGATCTCGTTCTCACCGACCGGCGCCGACTTCCAGGCCATCGTCGCCGCCGTGCTCGAACTGGAGGGCGAGGCGGCCACGAAGCGGTGGCTGGAGGGCATCAAGGCCAACGGCACCGTCTACGACGGCAACAACGTCGTGCTCGAGGCGGTCGACTCCGGCGAGTCCGAGGTCGGCATCGTCTACCACTACTACTGGGAGCGCGACCGCAAGGAGAACGGCGACGTCAGCGACAACAGCCAGCAGCACTACTTCACCGACCAGGACCCCGGCGCGTTCGTGAGCGTCTCGGGCGCCGGCATCCTCAAGTCGAGCGACATGAAGGAGGAGGCCCGCCGGTTCGTCGAGTTCCTCGTCAACGAGAGCGGGCAGCAGATCCTCGCCGACAGCTACGCCCTGGAGTACCCGCTGAACCCGGAGGTCGAGCTGGAGGGCGTGACCAAGCCGTTCTCCGAGCTGGAGCCGCCGCAGGTCAACGTGTCCGACCTCGACGCCGAGGCCGTGGTCGACCTGATGACCGAGGTGGGCTTCCTCTGAGCCCTCCGACGGGCCGGGTGACCGGGGGCGCCTCGCCTGTCCTGCTGGTGACGGGACTGGCGGTGGCCGCGCTCACCCTGGTGCCGCTCGGCTACGTGCTCTGGACGACGGCCGAGCTCGGCGCCCGGGAGGCCTCGGAGTTCCTCTGGCGGCCGCGGATCGGCGAGCTGCTGTGGAACACCGTGCGGCTGCTCGTCGTGGGCAGCCTCGCCAGCGTGGTGACCGGCGTGGCGGGCGCCTGGGTGGTCGAGCGCACCGACGTGCCCGCGCGCGGCTGGTGGCACGGACTGCTGTGCGCGCCGCTCGCCGTACCCGCCTTCGTCAACGGCTACGGCTGGGTGTCGACCACGCACGCCGTCCAGTCCTTCTGGGGCGCGGTCATGGTGGTCACGCTGTCCTACTTCCCGCTCGTCTACCTCCCGACGGTGGCGGCCCTCCGGCGGCTGGACCCGTCGGTCGAGGAGGTCGCCACGGCGCTGGGGCACGGGAGCGGCGGGGTGTTCTGGCGGGTCACGCTGCCGGCGATCAGCCCGGCCGTGCTGGGCGGGGCGCTGCTGGTGGGCCTCCACCTGCTGGCGGAGTACGGCGCCCTCCAGCTGCTCAACTACCCGACCCTGACCACGGCGATCCTGCAGCAGTACCAGACGGTGTTCAACGGCCCCGAGGCCACGCTGCTCGCCCTGGTGCTGGTGGTGTTCTGCCTGCTCCTCCTCGGCCTGGAGACCCTCGCCCGCGGCCGCCGCCGGCGAGCGCGGGTCGGTTCGGGAGCGGCCCGCAAGCCGGTGCGGCACGCGCTGGGCCGCGGCCGGCCCGCGGTGGCGCTGGCCCTCGCCAGCCTGGTGGCGTGGGCGCTCGCCGTACCGCTCTACGCGCTGGTCCGCTGGCTGGTGCGCGGCACCTCCACCTCGCTGGAGCTGGGCGAGCTGGCGGCGGCGACCACGACGACGCTCGGCCTGGCCGTGAGCGGCGGTCTCGTCACCACGGTCGTCGCCGTGCCGGTGGTCTGGCTGGCGGTGCGGCACCGGGGCGCGCTCACCACCGCGATCGAGCGGAGCGTCTACACCGCCAGCGCGATGCCGGGCATCGTGATCGGGCTGGCCATGGTGACCGTCTCCATCCGGCTGGTGCCCGAGCTCTACCAGACGGTGGTCGTGCTGGTCGCCGGCTACGTCATCCTCTTCGTCCCGCGAGCGGTGGTGAGCGTCCGCTCGGCCTTCGAGCTGGTGCCGCCGGTGCTCGAGGACGTCGCCCGCAACCTCGGCTGCTCCGGCCTCGCCGTGGCGCGCCGGGTGACCCTGCCACTGGTCGTGCCCGGGCTCTTCGCGGCGGCCGCGCTGGTCGCCCTCGCCGTCTCCACCGAGCTCACCGCCACGCTCCTGCTCGCGCCGACCGGCACGACGACGCTGGCGACCCAGTTCTGGTCGGACGCGTCCGCCATCGCCTACGGTGCCGCGGCGCCGTACGCGCTGGCGCTCGTCCTGCTCTCGATCCCGTCGACCTGGCTGCTCGGCCGGCTCAGCCTGAGGAGCGGCTCATGACGTCCGCGCTGGAGATCCGTGGCCTGGAGGCGGGGTACGCCGGCACGCGCGTGCTCCGCGGGCTCGACCTGATGATCCAGGACGGGGTGACCGCCATCCTCGGCCCGTCGGGGTGCGGCAAGACCACGCTGCTGCGCGCGATCGCCGGGTTCGTCCGGCCCACCGCCGGCCGGGTGTCGGTGGCCGGCGTGGAGGTGGTGTCCGACCGCCGCGTCGTGCCGGCCCGGCAGCGCGGGCTCGGCTACGTGCCGCAGGACGGCGCCCTGTTCCCGCACCTGACCGTCGAGGCCAACGTCGGGTTCGGGCTGCCGCGCGGACGCCGCCGCGACGCGGCGCGGGTCGCCGCTGCCCTCCGCCTCGTCGAGCTGCCCGCCGAGCTCGCGCAGCGCTACCCCCACGAGCTCTCCGGGGGCCAGCAGCAGCGGGTGGCGCTCGCCCGGGCGCTGGCTCCCCAGCCGCGCCTGGTGCTCCTCGACGAGCCGTTCTCCTCGCTGGACGCCTCCCTGCGCGAGGAGACCGGCCGCGCCGTCGTACGCGCGCTGCGGGCGGCCGGCGCCGCCGCCGTGCTGGTCACCCACGACCAGGGCGAGGCGCTGTCCCTCGCCGACCAGGTCGCGGTGATGATGGGCGGTGCCTTCCTGCAGGTCGCCAGCCCGGCCGAGGTCTACCTCGCGCCCGCCGAGCCGCGGGTGGCCGCGTTCCTGGGCCATGCCGCGCTGGTGGCGGGGACCGTCCCGGCCGACGCGGGCCCCGGCGGGTCGGTGACCTGCGCCCTGGGCGCGCTGCCGCTGCGGACCCCGACGGCGCCGGGCCCGGTGCAGGTGGCGATCCGCGCCGAGCAGGTGCAGATCTCCCCGGTCGAGGGACCGGTTGAGGGACCGGACGAGGGACCGGTCGAGGGGCCGGGCGACAGGCTGCACGCGGCGACCGGCGCGGTCCTCGACGTCAGCTTCTACGGGCACGACGCCACCATCCGCGTCGCGCTGGACTCCGGCGAGCGGGTCTCCGCCCGTACTCCCGCCGACAGCGTGCCGCGGACCGGCGACCGGGTGCGGGTCGGCGTCGTCGGCGACGTCGTGGCCTTCCCCGCCTGACCCGCGCCCCAACAGTTCTTGTCGCCCGTAAGGGCGTTCTTCGACGAAATCCGTTGGGGCGTCAGCCGAACCAGCCCGAGGGACCGAGCTCCGCACCCATCCGCGGCACGTACTGGTCGAAGTAGACGCGGGAGATGAGCTCGCGGCGGGACCGGACGTCGGCCTTGTCGAAGACCGACTTGAGGTGGTCCTGGACGGTGTAGGCGGAGAGGTGGAGGGTGGCCGCGATCTCCTTGGTGTCCACGCCCTGCAGCACCAGCTGGGTGACGTCGCGCTCCCGCGGCGTCAGGCCGAAGGCGGCGACCACGAGCGCCACGATCTCGGGCGGACGAGCCTCCTCGATGGTAATCACCACCTCGCCCTCCCGGTCGCCCGCCGACGACAGCGGACCGGCGTGGAGCACCAGCCACAGGCCGCTGGCGGTGCGCAGCCGGCAGCGCGGAGGTACGTCGGTCTCGCCGCGGCCGTAGCGCCGCGCGGCGCCGATCAGTGCGGCGACGGGAGCCAGCGGGTCGCCGTACGCCGGGCTGGTGGCGAGGTCGGCGAGCCGCTCCTCCGCACCGCGGCTCAGCTGCACGATCTGGTTGTCCCGGCCCACGATGACCACCGCCGGGCCGGACACCACGGGCCCGGGGCCGGTGACGTCGGCGAGCCGGGTCAGCATGCCGGTCCGCACGCCGTGGGCGAACGGGACGGAGAGGCCGGCGAGGAAGTCGACCTCGCCCTCGTCGAACGGCCGGTCGTCGTTGCCGCGGAAGAGGGCCATCGCCCCCCAGACCTGGCTGCCGTCGCGGAAGGCCAGCCGGGCCTCGTCGCCGAAGTCGAAGAGCGGCTTCATGAAGGTGGCCATCCGCCCGGAGCGCTCGACCTCCCCGCGGTGGACCAGGTGCACGCCGGCCGCCGGCACCTCGGCCTTCGCCAGCTCGGTGAACGCGGTGGCCTCGACCGTGCCGTACTCCAGGAGCCCGAACTCGTGGTCGTGGCTGTCGAGGTCGCGCAGGGCGCCGTACTTGCGGGCGCTGGTGAGCATGTGCGTGCTGGGGTCGTGGGTGCCGACACAGGCGCTCACCCACGGCACCGCGCGGGCGACCGAGGCCACCGCCTCCTCGAGGAACGTGTCGAGGTCCAGGCCGGCGCGGGCGACGACGTCGACGTCCTGGCGCACTCTCTCGGCGGTCAGTCCTCGGGCCATGGAAGCAGTGTGGAGCACGACCAGGGGTGCTCGTATCCCACTTTTCTGGGTTTTGTCCCTCCCAGATCCACCGGCCGCGGATCACCCATGCCGCGGGGATGGTCGCGACGGGTCCGCGGGTCCGAGGCTTGGCGGCATGCCCAGCACCCACGCCCCGCGGCTCCCGGACCCGGCCCCACGTCTCCTGGTCGTCGTCGCCCACCCCGACGACGAGGCCTTCGGCTGCGGCTCGGTGCTCGCCCACGCGGCGGCGAACGGGCTCCGGACCACGGTCGTCTGCGCCACCCGCGGCGAGCGCGGGGAGCCTGCGCCCGGCTCGGGGCTGACCCCCGCCGACCTGCCTCGCGTGCGTGAGGCCGAGCTGCGCGCGGCGTGTGCGCTGCTCGGCGTCGAGCGGGTGGAGCTCCTCGACCACCTCGACTCCGGGGTGGCCGGCCCGCCCAGCGCGGGCTCGCTGGCCGCCGCCGACCCCGCCCTGCTGCGCGACCAGGTCGCCGCCTTCGTCGACGACGTCCGGCCCGACGTGGTTGTGACCCTCGACGCCAGCGACGGCCACCGCGACCACGCCGCGGTCCGCGACGCCACCGCCGCCGCGCTGGAGGTCGTCGCGCACCGGCCCGCGGCGACGTACCTGTTCTGCCTCGCCCGTTCGCTGATGCAGGCGTTCACCGGCGAGGAAACGCTCGGCACCCCGGACGCGGGGATCACCACCGTGGTCGACGTCGCCGAGCACCTGGACCTCCGCTGGCGTGCGATCCGCACGCACGCATCCCAGGTCCCTCCCTTCGACGCGATGGACCCGGAACTCGGGCGCGGGTTCCTCGCCGTCGACCGGCTGCTGCGCATCGACCCGCCCTGGCGCGGCGGGCCGGTCGAGGACAGCTGGATCCCTTCCACCCCCACCGAACGAGAGGCTGCCTCATGACCACCACGCCCGACCTGACCGCCCTGGCCGAGCTCCGCTCCGCCTGCGAGATCCACCTCCCCACCGACCCCGGGTACGACGCCGCCCGCACGCCCTGGAACGTCGCCGTCGACCAGCGGCCGGCCGCGGTCGCGGTGCCCCGCACCGTCGCCGAGGTGCAGGCCGTGGTCCGCGCCGCTGCCGCCGCCGGGCTCCGGGTCGCGCCGCAGAGCACCGGCCACGGCGCCGCCGCGCTGGCGGAGCGGTCGCTAGAGCACGTCGTACTCCTGCGGCTCTCGGAGCTCACCGGGGTGAGTGTCGACCCGGCGACCGGAACGGCGCGGGTCGTCGGCGGCACGCTCTGGGGCGACGTCGTCCGCGCGGCGGCCGCCCACGGCCGCACCGCGCTGCACGGCTCGGCGCCCGACGTCGCCGTCGCCGGCTACGTGCTGGGCGGCGGGCTCTCCTTCTACGGCCGCCAGCACGGCGTTGCCGCCAACTCCGTGCGCGCCGTCGAGATCGTCACGGCCGACGGCTCCCTGGTCCGGGCCAGCGCCCACGAGAACCCCGACCTGTTCTGGGCCGTCCGGGGCGGTGGCGGCAACCTCGGCGTCGTCGTCGCGATCGAGATCGGCCTGCTCCCCTACGCCGACGTCTTCGCCGGGATGCTGCTCTGGGACCGCGAGCGGGCGCCGGAGGTGGTCCGTGCCTGGGTCGAGTGGACGAGGAGCGCCCCGGAGTCGGCCACCACCTCACTGCGGGTGATGAGCTTCCCGCCGCTGCCGGACCTGCCCCCGTTCCTGTCCGGGCGGGACGTCGTGGTCATCGACGGCGCCGTGCTGGAGGCCGACGACCGGGCCGCCGAGATCCTGGCGCCCCTGCGCGCGCTCTCGCCCGAGCTGGACACGTTCGGCCGGATCCCCGCCGCCGGGCTACTCGACGTGCACATGGATCCGCCGGGCCCGGCGCCCGCCGTCGGTGACCACAGCGTGCTCAGCGGGCTCGACGACCGCGGCGTCGACGCCTTCCTGGCTCAGGTCGGCCCCGGCACCGCCACCGGCCTGACGTTCGCGGAGCTGCGCCACCTCGGCGGCGCGCTCACCAGGCCGGTCGCGGGCGGCGGCGCCATCTCCTCGGTCGCGGGTGACTACGCCCTGCTGTGCGTCGCGATGGCACCGACGCCACAGGCGGCGGTCGCCGGCAAGGCCGCGGCCTTCGCCGTCGTACGGGCGATGTCGGCCTGGTCGCGCGTCGGCCTGGTGCCGACCTTCGCCGAGACCAGGGTCGACGCCTCCCGGTTCTACGACGGCGACGACTGGGCGGCGCTGTGCCGGATCCGGGACGCGGTCGACCCCGGTCGGTTGTTCACGGCCAACCACCCGCTCTGACGGTCTGGGTCGGCCGCACGCCCCAACAGATCTTGTCGTCCGCGCCCGCGATCATCGACAAGATCTGTTGGGGCGCGCCTCAGCCCCGGGCCTTCGCCGTCTTCCGGTTGTTGGCCTTGCGCAGCGCGTCGACCAGCTCGTCCTTGTTCATCTTCGAGCGGCCGTGGATGTCGGCCTTCCGCGCGAGGTCCATCAGGTGGTCCTTGGTGGCGTTGGCGTCGACGCCGCCGGCGGTCTTGCTGCTGCTCTTGCGGGCCGCGGCGCCGCCCTTCGCGGCCTGCTTGTCGGAGGGGCCCTTCTCGTCCTTGGGCTCCCAGTGGTCGCCGACCTTCTCGAAGGAGTGCTTGAGCGCGGAGAAGGCGGTGCGGTGGGCGCGCTCGCCCTCGCCGTACTCCTCGACCGCGCTGTCGTGCGCCTTGCTCCAGGTGCGCTGCGCCTTCTTGGGCGAGCGGCGGAGCGTCGACGGGAGCTCCTTGCTGGCTGGCATGTCGTTCACCTCCATGCGTCGGGTGTCCTTGAGCGGTACCCGACGGGAGGTGGCCGATACGACGCCGGCCGGCGAGCCCTCAGGCGGCGGCGCTGCCGGGCATGGCGACCGGTGGACAGCTGCAGCCGTCGCCGCACGCCAGGTGGACGTGGATGCCGTGCCCGCATCGGGGGCAGAGCATGTCGTGGGACAGGGGGCCGGTGAGCCCCGGAGCGGTGTTCCACATGGCCGACACCTCCTCTCGCGCTGGTTGTCCGTGCCCATCGGCGCGCTGCGAAGCCGCTGAAGTGGTCGACCCGAAGATGCTCGCGAAGTCATCGCGCACGGCCGCGTCGCGACGGACGCAGGGAGTGGAGTACGACGAAGCCCGGCCCCCGCGAGGGGGCCGGGCTTCGAGTGCCGTGGCAGGTAGTGGATTCGAACCACTGTAGGCAATGCCGGCTGATTTACAGTCAGCTCCCTTTGGCCGCTCGGGCAACCTGCCGGGCTCGTCCCCTCGCTCCGACACACCGGTGTTGGCGGCTCGAGGACGACGCGAAACAATAGCGCAGCCGGGGTCCCACCCACGAATCAGCCCGGCCCCGTCCGTACCGCCGAACCAGCAGGTGAAATCCATGGCCGACTCCTCCTTCGACATCGTCTCCAAGATCGACCGGCAGGAGGTCGACAACGCGCTGGGACAGACCGCGCGTGAGATCGCGACCCGGTTCGACTTCAAGGGCACCGGCGCCACCATCGAGTGGAAGGGCGAGGACGCCATCGAGATCACCGCGTCCGCCGACGACCGCGCCAGCGCCGTGCTCAACGTCTTCCAGGAGAAGCTGATCAAGCGGGGCCAGTCGCTCAAGATCCTCGACGCCTCCGAGCCACGGCCCTCCGGCCAGCAGTCGAAGATCGGGATCGCCCTCAAGGAGGGCATCTCGTCCGAGGACGCCAAGAAGATCTCCAAGCTGATCCGCGACGAGGGGCCCAAGGGCGTGAAGACCCAGGTCCAGGGCGACGAGCTCCGCGTCTCGTCGAAGAAGCGCGACGACCTGCAGGCCGTGATCGCCCTGGTGAAGGCGCAGGACTACGACTTCGCGGTGCAGTTCACCAACTACCGCTGAGCCGGGCCCGACGGGCCCCACCGCAGCCGTCGGACCCTGCCCCTCACCACGCCCGGCGCAGCAGCGCCAGCACCTCCGGCCCGCGCACCGGCGCCGGGTTCGGGTACGGCGCCGCCGCGACCCGGTCCGCCACCGGCGGCAGCGCGTCCTCCGGCACGCCGAGGTCGCGCAGCCGGACCGGACCGCCGCACGAGGCGGCCAGCCGGGAGATCGTGTCGGCGGGGTTGTCGCCGGCGGCCCGGGCCAGCCGGGTCGCCGCCTCCGGGGCGTGCGGCAGGTTGAACCGCAGCACGTGCGCGAGCAGCAGCGCGTGGAGCTCGGCATGCGGGAGGTCGAACGTGCCGCCGAGCACGTGGGCGAGCTGATGGTGCAGCCCCATCTGCGCGGTGGCCAGGCAGGTGCCCGCGAGCCAGGCGCCCTGCTGCAGCCGGCTCCGCGCGGCGAGATCGTGCCGGTCGTCGAGCACGGTCGGCAGCGAGCCGAGGATCAGCGCCGTCGCCTCCGTGGCGAAGGCATCGGTGACCGCCGTCGCGTCGGGCGCCCAGAGCGCCTCCACCGCGTGCGCGAGCGCGTTGAGCGCGCTCCGCAGGGAGAGGCCCGCCGGCATCGCGAGGGTCAGCTCGACGTCGTACACGACGGTGCCGGGCAGGAGCGACCGGTCGCGGCGGGTCACCTTCTCGCCGTCCCGCGTCTCGCCGAGGACCGGCGTCACCTCCGAGCCGGCGTACGTCGTCGGCACCGCGAGGTGCGGCATCGGGCTCCTCGCCACGAGCGCCTTCCCGAGACCCACCGCGGAGCCGCCGCCGACCGTCACGACCGCGTCCACCCGTGCCTCGCGGACGGTACGCATCACCTGCTCGGTCACCGCGACCGGCGTGTGCACGACCGGACGGTCGAACCGCGCGACCGCCAGCTCACCGAGATCCCGCGCGACCTCCTCCGCCGCCGCCCGGGCCGAGCCGCCGGCCACCACCAGCACCCGGCGCACGCCGAGCCGGTCGACCTCCCCCGGTATCGCCCGGCGCGCTCCTGCCCCGAGCAGGACGCGGGAGGGCACGGTCTCGTGGACGATCACCCGGTCGACGCTAGCGCCGCTGCGTGGACCTGTTGCAGCGCCCTGCCCGCGGGCCTACGTAGGTTGGAGCAACTCCCCCCACTCGAACCTAGGCTGGAATCCATGGCGAACCTTCGCTCGGCACAGAAGGCGATGACCCGGGGCCTGTTGCTCGAAGCAGCCCTGCAGCTCTTCCGCGACAAGGGCTACGCCGCCACGACCGTCGACGACATCGCCACCGCCGCCGGCACCACGCGAGTCACCTTCTACGCCTACTTCACGTCGAAGGCCGACGTGGTGCGGGCGCTCATGGTCGAGTGCCTCAACGAGGTGCTGCGCCGGACCAGCACGCCCGAGGGCGGCTCCACCGCGCTGGACCTGGTCCACGCCGTGGCCGACGGACGGGCCGAGGCGATCGGGTCGTGGCTGCGGCAGACGTCGGAGCTGTGGCCGCTGGTGCGGCCCATCATCCGGATCGGACGCGACGCGGCGGCCGCGGAGCCGGAGCTCCGGGGCCTCGTCGGCCGGTGGCTGGAGGAGGCGATCAGCGACATCGCCGAGGGTCTCGAGCTCGCCGGGCGGTTCGAGCCGCACCAGCGCCACTTCCGCGGCGTGCTGGCGATGGCCGAGCTCGACTACGTCGCCCAGCACTGGGGCGACAACGACTGGAGGCTCGACCGCGAGCAGATGCTGACCGAGCTGAGCGCGAGCTGGGCGCGGCTGCTCGGCGAGCCCACCGAGTAGCCCGGCGGCCCGCGGGCCGTCGTACTTCCGAGTAACCGACGGCTCGGCGCACACTGCCGTGGTGAAGACCGTCACCGCCTCGTCCAACTCCATCACCATGCGACTGCACACCGATCCCGACCACGGCGTGGTCGGCGCCGTGGCGACCGCGATCTCCCGAGCCGGCGGCGTGGTGACCGCGATCGACGTCGCCGACTCCAGCCACGACCGGCTGGTCGTCGACGTCACCTGCTCCTCGGCCGACGCGGAGCACGCCGCCCAGCTGGAGGAGGCGGTGCAGGCGGTGGCCGGGGTGACCGTGCACAAGGTCTCCGACCGCACCTTCCTGACCCACCTCGGCGGGATCGTGGAGATCGCCTCCAAGGTGCCGCTCAAGACCCGCGACGACCTGTCCCTGGCCTACACCCCCGGCGTGGGCAGGGTGGCCGCCGCCCTGGCCGACCACCCCGAGGACGTCCGCCGGCTGACCATCAAGGGCAACACCGTCGCCGTGGTGACCGACGGGTCGGCGGTGCTGGGCCTGGGCAACCTCGGCCCCGGTGCCGCCCTGCCGGTGATGGAGGGGAAGGCGGCGCTCTTCAAGAGGTTCGGCGACATCAACGCCTGGCCCATCTGCCTCGACACCCAGGACACCGACGAGATCGTGCGTGCCGTCGAGCTGATCGCTCCTGGCTTCGGGGGGATCAACCTAGAGGACATCGCCGCACCCCGGTGCTTCGAGATCGAGGCGCGGCTGCGCGAGCGGCTCGACATCCCGGTGTTCCACGACGACCAGCACGGCACCGCGATCGTCGCGCTCGCCGGCCTGACCAACGCGCTGCGGGTGGTCGACAAGCCGCTGTCCTCGACGCGGATGGTCGTCGCCGGCGCCGGCGCCGCCGGGACCGCGATCGTCACGCTGCTGCTCGCTGCGGGCGTCTCCGACATCGTCGTCTACGACCGCGAGGGCTGCCTGGTGGAGGGCGACGCCTCGCTGTCGGCCTCCCACGCCGACCTCGCCGCGCGCACGAATCCCCGGAGGGTGCGCGGGACGCTGCGCGACGCCCTGCAGGGGGCCGACGTCTTCATCGGCGTCTCCGCACCGGGCATCCTGCCTGCGGAGTGGATCGCGGAGATGGCACCGCAGCCCATCGTGTTCGCGATGGCCAACCCAGACCCCGAGGTGGACCCGGTGGCGGCGTCGAGGTACGCCGCGGTGGTGGCCTCGGGCCGCTCGGACTTCCCCAACCAGATCAACAACGTGCTGGCGTTCCCCGGCGTCTTCCGCGGCCTGCTCGACGCCCGCGCCAGCGAGGTCACCCTCGCGATGATGCTTCGCGCCGCCGAGGCCATCGCCCACGTGGTCAGCGACGAGGAGCTCAACCCCTCCTACATCATCCCCACGGTGTTCCATCCCGAGGTGCACCACGCGGTCGCGAGCGCCATCTCCGGCGCCTGAGCGAGGATGGAGCGGTGGACGCCTCCGCGAGCATCGAGATCGACGCGCCGCTCGACGTGGTGTGGCAGGTGATGGTCGACACCGACCGGTACGGCGAGTGGAACCCGTTCGTCGAGCGGGCCGAGACGCCGCAGCCGCCCGCCGTCGGCAACCCCATCGTCCTGCACGTCCGGTGGGCGAACGGGGGGCGCGCCCGCTCGCCGGAGCGGATCACCGCGCTCGAGGGCCCGGCCGTCGACCCGGGCACCGGCGCGACCACCGCGGTGATGACCTACGTCTACGAGGGGGTGCCGGCCCGACTGGGTCTGGTGCGCGGCACCCGCCACCAGCGGCTGAGTCAGCTGCCCGGTGGCCCGACGTCGTACGACACGGTCGAGGAGTTCCGGGGCCCGTTGGTCCGGCTGGCCGGTCCGGGCCGGGTCGCCGACGGCTTCCGCCGCCACGCGGAGGCCCTCAAGCAGCGGGCTGAGTCGCTGGCGCGCTGAGCCGGTCGGCGTTGCGGGCGGCCCACAGCGCGAACCCGAGGACGGCGACGCCGCACAGGATGTCCGCGACGACGTGGGCCTGGCGCCACCAGACCATGTCGAACGCTCCCGGCGCGGTGTAGTGGCCGACGCCGATCAGCCCCGACACCGAGTAGCCGACCAGGGCGAACGCGGCGGGAACGATCCGGCGCCGCAGCCAGAGCACCACGCCCGCGACGCCGGCAGCCGTGAAGAGGAACCAGCCGGCCGCGATCAACGTCACCGAGGGCGCCGGCACCGCTGCGTCCGGTCCGGGCACCGGGTAGTCGTCGTAGTTGACGTAGTTGTCGACGTAGTGCACCACCGACACCAGCACTGCGATCCCGAGCAGCCACCACAGCAGCCGCGACGCCTGCAGATAGCTCACCGTCCCAGGCTAGGCGCCGCCGGCCGTCGGCGCGACGGCCGGCATGACCGACGTCACACCACCTCGGTGCCCACCGGTCGGCGCAGGAATGGGGTGCTCGCTCGGCGCGGACTACCCTGGGAAAGCCTTGCCGCGCGGCTGTCGAACGCTCGCTGGACAAGTGTCCACCGTTAAGTGGAACACGTTCTAGAATGCGTCCTCAGGAGCCGCCCGAGACGTCAGGGGCGCGGCCGTCGCCAACATGTTGAGAGAAGTGGACCGAACGTGAGCCAGACCAAGCAGGTCAAGCAGCTGGACCGGGTGATCATCCGGTTCGCCGGGGACTCCGGCGACGGCATGCAGCTGACCGGTGACCGGTTCACCCAGGAGTCGGCCGTGTTCGGCAACGACCTGGTGACCCTCCCCAACTTCCCCGCCGAGATTCGCGCGCCCCAGGGCACGCTGCCGGGCGTCAGCTCGTTCCAGATCCACTTCGCAGACCACGACATCCTCACCGCCGGCGACCGCCCCGACGTCCTGGTCGCGATGAACCCGGCTGCACTCAAGGCCAACGTCGGCGACCTGCCGAAGGGCGCGGCGATCATCGTCGACACCCACGACTTCACCAAGCGCAACCTCGACAAGGCCGGCTACGACGTCAACCCGCTGGACCTGCTCGGCGACAGCAACGACATGCTCGGCGACTTCCAGGTCCACCCGGTCGACCTGACCGGCATCACCGTGGAAGCGGTCAAGGAGTTCGGCCTGTCCCGCAAGGACGCGGCCCGTGCGAAGAACATGTTCGCCCTCGGCCTGCTGTCCTGGATGTACGGCCGGCCGACCGAGCCGACCGTCGCCTTCCTCGAGCGGAAGTTCGCCAAGGTCCCCGACATCCTCGGCGCCAACATCGCCGCCTTCAAGGCGGGGTGGAACTACGGCGAGACCACCGAGACCTTCGTCGTGCAGTACGAGATCAAGCCGGCGAGGATGCAGGCCGGCACCTACCGCAACATCACCGGCAACCTCGCACTCTCCTACGGTCTCATCGCTGCCGGCGTGCGCTCGGGGCTTCCCGTCTTCCTCGGCTCCTACCCGATCACGCCCGCGAGCGACATCCTCCACGAGCTGAGCCGGCACAAGGCGTTCGGCGTCACCACGCTGCAGGCCGAGGACGAGATCGCCGGCATCGGTGCCGCGATCGGCGCCTCCTTCGCCGGTGCCCTCGGGGTGACGACGACGTCCGGCCCGGGCGTCGCGCTGAAGTCCGAGGCGATGGGCCTGGCGGTGATGACCGAGCTGCCGCTGGTCGTCGTCGACGTCCAGCGCGGCGGCCCGTCCACGGGCCTGCCGACCAAGACCGAGCAGGCCGACCTACTGCAGGCGATGTACGGCCGCAACGGCGAGGCTCCGCTGCCGATCATCGCGCCGCAGTCCCCGGGCGACTGCTTCGCCGCGGCGGTCGAGGCGGCCCGGATCGCGATCACCTACCGCACCCCGGTGATGCTGCTCTCCGACGGCTACCTCGCCAACGGCTCCGAGCCGTGGGCCGTGCCGGCCGTCGAGGACCTGCCCCGGATCGACCCCGACTTCGCCACCGCCCCCAACCACGCCTCGAAGCCGACCGGCGCCGACGGCGCCGCGGAGCCCGACACGTTCTGGCCCTACCTGCGCGACCCCGAGACCCTGGCCCGACCCTGGGCCGTCCCCGGCACACCCGGGCTGGAGCACCGGATCGGTGGTCTCGAGAAGGCCGGCACCCTCGACGTGGGCCACGGCAACATCTCCTACGACCCCGCCAACCACGACCAGATGGTGCGGCTGCGCGCGGAGAAGGTGCAGCGGATCGCCGACTCGCTCCCGCCACTGGAGGTCGACGACCCCTCCGGCGAGGCGAAGGTCTTCGTGATCGGGTGGGGCTCGACGTACGGCCCGATCGGTGCCGCCTGCCGGCGGGTCCGTCGCGCCGGCTACAACGTCGCCCAGGTCCACCTGCGCCACCTCAACCCCTTCCCCAAGGATCTCGGCGCGATCCTGAAGCGCTACGACAGGGTGCTCGTGCCCGAGATGAACCTGGGACAGCTGTCCCGCCTGCTCCGCGCCGAGTTCCTGGTCGACGCGGTCGGCTACAACCACGTCTACGGCCTCCCGCTCAAGGCGGCGGAGCTGGCCGAGGCCGTCGGAGCCCTGGTCGGCGAGGCTGAGGGTCGCGACGTCGACCTCGGCGAGCACGGCCTCAACCAGCCCTCGGACCACGAGGAGGTCCCCGCATGACCGCCCCCACCAGCACAGAGCTCGGCATCCCCGGGTTCCGCTCGGGCACCGAGCTGGTCCCCGCCGTCGAGGAGGGCCACACCCAGACCGCCAAGGAGTTCTCCTCCGACCAGGAGGTCCGCTGGTGCCCCGGCTGCGGCGACTACGCCGTGCTCAAGGCCGTGCAGTCCTTCCTGCCCGACCTCGGCCTGCGCCGGGAGAACATCGTGTTCGTCTCCGGCATCGGCTGCTCCAGCCGCTTCCCCTACTACCTCGACACCTACGGCATGCACTCCATCCACGGACGTGCCCCCTCGATCGCCACCGGCATCGCGACCGCCCGCGAGGACCTCTCCGTGTGGGTGGTCACCGGCGACGGCGACGCCCTCTCCATCGGCGGCAACCACCTCATCCACGCCCTGCGCCGCAACGTCAACATGACGATCCTGCTGTTCAACAACCGCATCTACGGCCTCACCAAGGGCCAGTACTCACCCACCTC
Organism: Nocardioides proteolyticus; assembly: GCF_051280635.3. Classification (NCBI taxonomy): domain Bacteria; kingdom Bacillati; phylum Actinomycetota; class Actinomycetes; order Propionibacteriales; family Nocardioidaceae; genus Nocardioides; species Nocardioides proteolyticus. The sequence continues at coordinate 77,567 of NZ_JBNBPO030000011.1, forward strand.
CGAGGCCGGCAAGGTCACCAAGTCGACCCCCGTCGGCTCCATCGACCACCCGTTCAACCCCGTCTCCCTCGCGCTCGGCGCCGAGGCCACCTTCGTGGCCCGCACCATCGACTCCGACCGCAAGCACCTCACCTCCGTGCTCGCCGCCGCGGCCGCCCACCGCGGCACCTCCCTGGTCGAGATCTACCAGAACTGCCCCATCTTCAACGACGGCGCGTTCGACGCGATCAAGGACCGCGAGACCAAGGACCACGCGATCATCCCCCTCGAGCACAGCAAGCCGATCACCTTCGGCCTGCGTGACGAGGCCACCGGCCTGGGCGACAAGGCCCTCGTCCGTGCCGCGAGCGGCGGCGTCGAGGTCGCCGACACCGCGTCGGTGCCCGTCGAGCAGGTCCTGGTCCACGACGCCCACAACCCCGACCCGTCCACCGCCTTCGCGATCAGCAGGCTCACCGACGCCGGCTACCTCAACCGGTCGCCCATCGGGATCTTCCGCCAGGTCGAGCGGGCGACGTACGACGACCAGGCCCGCGCCCAGGTCGCCGCCGCCCAGGCGAAGGTCACCGGGACCGCCGAGGAGCGCCTCGCCGGGCTGATCGGCGCGGGGGACACCTGGACGGTCGCCTGAGCCCAGCGCCGCGCAGGCGCAGCCCAGGCACAGACGACAGTGGGCCCCGCCGGAAGGCGGGGCCCACTGCTGTCCTCCTCCGGTCAGCCGCAGGTGATCGTGCCGAAGTAGGAGTGCAGCTTGCCGTCGGCCAGGCCGTAGTTGAACCAGGCCGTCGAGGTCTGCTGGCGATCGCCCTTGATGTAGATCCGGTACTTGTGGTTGCACAGGCCGCTGAAGCGGAACACGAAGCGGCCACTGGTCCGGTCGGAGACCGTGGACTTCCGCGTCGCCCAGCGGTTGGTGCCCTTGCGTGCGGACTGCAGGTAGATGCGCTGGCCCTTCGCCGTGTAGGCGAGGCCCTTGGCGTAGAAGACGCCGTCCCGGCTGGTCTCGCCGGCGGAGAAGTTGTCGATGTCGTGTCGCGGCTTCGCGGCCTGCGCGGGCACGGTGGTGAGGCCGAGCACGACGGCGGTGAAGGCGGCGACGAGCGCGAGAACGATACGGCTGGAACGCATGGTGGGGGGTCCCCCTCGAGATCGGGATGATGCGTGGACGTGCCCTACCTGCCCCGCGTGCGCCGGCCCAAACCATCGAACGCGGGGAAATGCGAGGACCGGCCGACGGAGGGCTAAGGTCCCTCCGTGTCCGATGCTCGGCGCGGCTTCCTGCTCGGGGTGGCGGCGTACGCCATGTGGGGGGCCTTCCCGCTCTACTGGCCGCTGCTGCAGCCCAGCGGCGCCGTGGAGATCCTCGCCCACCGCGTCGTCTGGTCGCTCGTGGTGATGGGCAGCCTGGTGGTGCTGCTGCGTCGCGGAGCCGCGGTCCGGGCGGCGCTGACCGACCGGCGCCGGGCGGCCCTGCTCGGGGTCGCGGCGGCGGTCATCACCGTCAACTGGGGCACCTTCATCTACGGCGTCAACAGCGACCGCGTCGTCGAGACCTCGCTCGGCTACTTCATCAACCCCCTCGTGACGGTCCTGCTCGGCGTCCTCGTCCTGGGCGAGCGGCTCCGGAGCACGCAGTGGCTCGCGCTGGGCATCGGCCTCCTGGCGGTCGTGGTGCTGACCGTGGACTACGGGCGGCCTCCCGTCATCGCGCTGGTGCTGGCGTTCTCGTTCGGCAGCTACGGGCTGGCGAAGAAGGCGGCCGACGTCGGCGCGGTGGAGAGCCTGACCTTCGAGACCGCGCTGCTGACCCCGGTCGCCCTCGGCTACCTGGTCTGGCTCGGTGCCGTGGGCGAGGCCCACTTCGCCGGCCGGGGCCCCGGCCACGTGGCGCTGCTGCTCGGCGGCGGTGTGGTGACCGCGATCCCGCTGCTCTGCTTCGGCGCCGCCGCGACCCGGGTGTCGATGACGACGCTGGGGCTCCTGCAGTACCTCGCGCCGATCCTCCAGTTCCTGCTCGGCGTGACCCTGTTCGCCGAGCGGATGCCACCGGGACGCTGGGTCGGCTTCGGCCTGGTGTGGCTCGCCCTGGCGCTCTTCACCGCCGACGCCCTTCGCACTCGGCGCCGCCAGCTGGCGCTGGCCGCCGAGGCCGCCGCCCTGTGACGGACGGGGTGCTCGCAGCGCGTCAGGCCGAGCGGACGGCCACGACGTCGGCGAACGCCTCGAGCGCGCTGCGCACCGAGCCGGCCGGCAGGGCCTCGAGGAGCCGCTTGGCCTCCTGGGCGCGCGCCACGACGTACTCCCTGGCCTCGTCCATCGCGGGGTGCTTGCGGAGCAGGTCGAGCGCCTCGGCGTGGAGTGCCGCGTCGCCGGCGAGATCCGTGCGGCCGCTGTCGAGGAGCTCGAGGAGCCGCTCGTCGGCCGGGTCCTGCGATGCGCGGGCGATCAGCACCGGCAGCGTCGGCACGCCCTCCTTGAGGTCGGTGCCCGGGGTCTTGCCGGACTCCTCGCTCTCGGAGGCGATGTCGAGGATGTCGTCGGAGAGCTGGAAGGCCGTGCCGACCAGCTCGCCGTAGGAGGTGAGGGCGTCGACCACGGTCGGGTCCGCCCCGGCGAACAGCGCGCCGTAACGCGCCGAGGTGGCGATGAGCGAGCCGGTCTTGCCGGCAACGACGTCCAGGTAGTGCCGGAGGGGGTCCTCGCCGGGACCCGGCTTCACCGTCTCGAGGATCTGGCCCTCGACCAGTCGGGTGAAGGTCTCGGCCTGGATCCGTACGGCCTCCGGTCCCAGCTGGGCGGTCAGCTCGGACGACTTCGCGAAGAGGAAGTCGCCGGTGAGGATGGCGACCAGGTTGTCGAAGCGCGAGTTCGCCGAGTCGGAGCCGCGGCGCAGCTCGGCCTCGTCCATCACGTCGTCGTGGTAGAGCGAGCCGACATGGGTGATCTCCACGATGCACGCCGCGGTGAGCACCTCGTCGCAGTCCGGGCGAGGGCCGGTCTCGGCGGCGAGCAGCACGAGGAGGGGGCGGAACCGCTTGCCTCCGGCCGCCAGCAGGTGCCGCGCCGCCTCGGTGACGTACGGCGCCCGGCTGGACGTGTGCGCGAAGAGCTCCTCCTCGACCCTCGCCAGCCGCTCGCGCAGCCGCTCCGCCAACGCGGTGTCGGCGATCGGCAGGGCCAGGTCGGCGGGACTTGCAGGATCGGTCACCTGATGAAGTCTCCCGTACTGGTCACCAGGTCCAGCACCGGGCCCGGGAGCACCCCGAGGACCAGCGTGGCCGCCAGGCACACCGCCACCGTCGCGGAGGTCAGCAGCGACGACTGCGTCACCGTGCCCGCACCGCCCGGGTGCGGCTCGGTGAAGAACATCAGCCGGATGTGGCGCACGTAGAAGGCCACCGCGATGATGCTCGACGCGATCGCCACCAGGACGACCGGCCACGCGCCCGCCGAGAGCGCCGAGGTGAAGACCGCCCACTTGCCGATGAACCCGGCGGTGAGCGGGATCCCCGCCATCGAGAGCAGGAAGAACGCGAACGCGAACGCCATCAGCGGCGACCGCCGCCCCAGCCCCGCCCACCGGTCGTAGTGGGTCGCCTCGCCACCGCTGTCGCGCACGAGCGTCACGATGGCGAAGGCGCCGATCATCGCGAACCCGTAGGTCGTGAGGTAGAACAGCACGCCCTCCAGCGAGGTGTACTGCCCGTCGGCGAGCTCGCCGGCGCTCTGCACCCCGAGCACGCCGGTGAGCAGGAAGCCGGTGTGCGCCACCGAGGAGTAGGCCAGCATCCGCTTCACGTCGTTCTGCACCATGGCGAGGATCGCGCCGAGCAGCATCGAGGCGATCGCGACCACCCACAGCATCGGCTGCCAGCTCCAGCGCTCGCCGCCGAAGGCGACGTACAGCAGGCGGAGCAGGGCACCGAACGCCGCCACCTTGGTGCCCGCGGCCATGAACGCGGTGACCGCGGTGGGCGCGCCCTGGTAGACGTCGGGGGTCCAGGCCTGGAACGGCGCGGCGCCGACCTTGAACAGCAGGCCCACGGCCAGGAGCGCGATCCCGGCGAGCAGCAGGCCGTGGTTCGCCGCACCGGCGCGGACCGCCTCGTTGATGCCGGCGAAGGTGACCGACCCGGCATAGCCGTAGACCAGCGCGGCGCCGTACAGGAAGAAGCCGGAGGAGAAGGCGCCGAGCAGGAAGTACTTCATCGCGGCCTCCTGGCTGAGCAGGCGGCGGCGGCGGGCGAGCGCACACAGCAGGTACAGCGGCAGGGAGAGCACCTCGAGGGCCACGAACATGGTGAGCAGGTCACCGGCGGCCGGGAACAGCAGCATGCCGACGACCGCGAAGAGGAGCACCGGGTAGACCTCGGTGTGCTCCATGCTCCGGGTCGACGACTCGCGCTCGTGCTCCGTGCCGGGCAGCGCCGCGGCCTGGCCGGTGAACGTGCTCACCCCGCCCTCGAGCCGGCGCTCGGCGAACAGCGCGACGCCGCCGATCGCGAACACCAGGATCAGACCCCACAGGTAGACCGTGGGTCCGTCCACGACGATGCTGCCCTCGGCACCGACCAGGCCGTAGGCACGAGAGCCGGCCGCGCCGGTGTGCTCCTCGAGGCTCGCACCGGCCACGATCGTCGCGACCAGCGCGCCCACGACCGTCACGAGCGCGAGGGCCACCTGCGGCAGCCAGCGCCGGCCTCGGGGCAGGAACGCCTCGAGCAGGACACCGAGGCACGCGCCGCCGAAGACGAGGAACAGCGGGAGGAGCTCGGCGTACTCGAGCTCGGGCTTGGTGAAGTCCATCAGTGCGCCTCCTCGTCCCCGGCTGCCTCGTGGTCGTCGCCGGGCGGGACGTCCGGCTCGTCGTCCGCCACGCCGACCTGCTCCATCAGGTCGGCCACCATCGGGTTGCTGACCTCGAGCAGCGGCGCCGGGTAGAACCCGAAGAGGACCAGCGCCACGGTGAGCGGCGCGACCGCGACCAGCTCACGGAGCCCGAGGTCGCGGGTGACGGGCCGTGCCTCGGCGACCGTCCCGGCCGTCCCGGAGCCCGCCGGCGCCGCTGCCGGTGCCGGCGCCGCTGCGGGCGTCTCGGCAGCCGCCTCGACCGGCGTGGGGCCAGTCATCGAGCGCTGGTAGAGCCATAGCACGTAGATGGCGGAGAGCACGACCGCGGTGACCGCGATCGCGCCGACGTACCACGCGTAGTCGAAGGCGGCGACGAAGACGAGGAACTCACTGATGAACGGCGAGAGCCCCGGCAGGCCGAGGGTCGCCAGCCCGGCGACGAGGAACAGGCCGGCGAGCACGGGGGCCAGCCTCTCCTGCCCGCCCATCCGGCTGATCAGCGTGGTGCCGCGCCGGTCGCACAGGTAGCCCGCGGTGAGGAACAGCGCGGCCGTGGCGAGGCCGTGGTTGACCATGTAGAGGATGGCCCCGGTGCCGCCCTGGCTGCTCAGCGCGAACACGCCCACCGTGATCAGGCCGAAGTGGCTCAGCGAGGTCAGGCCGATCAGCCGGAACACGTCGTCCTGGCCGATGGCGAGCAGGGCGCCGTAGACGACCGAGATCAGGGCCAGCACCATCACCAGTGGCGTCGCCCACTGCGAGGCCTCGGGGAAGATGCCGAGGCAGAAGCGCATCATCCCGAACGTGCCGATCTTGTCGAGGATGCACACCAGCAGCACGCCCGTCCCCGGCGTCGCCCGCTCCGTGGTGTCGGCGAGCCAGGTGTGGACGGGGAAGAGCGGCGCCTTGATGGCGAAGGCGATGAAGAAGCCGAAGAACAGCCAGCGGCCCTCCGCCGTGCCGATGTCGAGGCTCTCCAGCTCCGACAGCAGGTACGTCGGGGACCCCGCACGCGCGGACACGACGTAGAGCCCGATCACCGCGGCGAGGAGGATCAGCCCGCCGGCGAGCTGGAACATCAGGAACTTGAGCGCGGCGGCGCCCCGGCCGTCCTTGCCGAACCCGCCGACGAGGAAGTACGCCGGGATCAGCGTGGCCTCGAACACGACGTAGAAGAGGAAGACGTCGGTCGCGCAGAAGACGGCCAGCGCCAGGCCCTCGAGCGCGAGGGCCCAGGCCACGAACGCCTTGGCGCCGGCGCCGGCCGGGTCGTCGGCCTTGACCCACTCCGCCACCAGCACGAGCGGCACGAGCAGCACGGTGAGCAGGACCATCAGCAGCCCGAGGCCGTCGATCCCGAGCGCGTAGTGGACCCCGAAGGCCCCGATCCACTCGTGGACCTCCTCGAGCTGGCGGCCGCCGTCGAGCTCGTAGCCGATCGCCACGACGGCGCCGACGACGAGCGTCGCGAGCGCGACGCCCAGTCCGGTCACCTTGCTGACCGTGGCGGGCAGCACGGCGACGGCGACGGCGCCGACGATCGGGAGCCAGATCAGCAGGGAGAGCACAGGGAAGTCACCCATCTCAGAGGTTCACCGCCACGAGGGTCAGGACGAGCACCACGGCGCCGGCGAGCAGCGACAGCGCGTACGAGCGGACGTAGCCGGTCTGCAGCAGCCGGAGCCACTGCCCGGTGCCGGCGAGCAGCGTCGAGCCGCCGGTGAAGGTCCCGTCGACGACGGTCCGGTCGGTGGCGACCAGACCGGTGACCAGGGTGCCGCCGGGGCGGACGACGAGGCCGTCGTTGATCGCGTCGCCGTAGAGGTCGGCGCGTGCGGCCCGGGTCGCGAACGACACGTCGGTCGGCGCCTCGCGGGGCACCTCCCGCTTGCCGACGAGGAACCACGCGAGGGCGACGCCGACGGCCACCACGGCGACGACCACCAGGGTGACCACGATGGCCGGCACCGGCAGCTCGTGGTGCTCCCCGTGCCCGACGACCGGGCTCAGCCAGTCGACGATCCAGTTGCCGGCGAGCAGCAGGCCACCGAGCACGGAGAGCGCGGCGAGCACGATCAGCGGCACCGTCATCACGGCGGGGCTCTCGTGGGGGTGCACGTCCTTGGCCCAGCGCTTCTCGGTGAAGAAGGTCATCAGCATCAGCCGGGTCATGTAGAAGCCGGTGATGCCGGCGCCGAGCAGCGCGCAGAGGCCGACCAGCCAGTTCTCGGCCAGCGCCGTCTCGATGATCTTGTCCTTCGACCAGAACCCGGAGAAGCCGGGGAACCCGATGATCGCGAGATAGCCCATCGCGAACGTCAGGAAGGTGACCGGAAGCATCTTGCGCAGGGCGCCGTAGTGGCGCATGTCGACGTCGTCGTCCATCGCGTGCATGACCGAGCCGGCCCCGAGGAACATGTTGGCCTTGAAGAACCCGTGGGTCAGCAGGTGGAAGATCGCGAAGGCGTAGCCGGCGGCGCCGAGCCCGGCACCCAGCATCATGTAGCCGATCTGGCTCATCGTGGAGCCGGCGAGCGCCTTCTTGATGTCGTCCTTGGCGCAGCCGATGATCGCACCCCACAGCAGGGTCACGGTCGCGACGACGACCACCGCCGTCTGGGCGACCGGGGCGAGCTCGTAGACGAAGTTGGACCGCGTGATCAGGTAGACGCCCGCCGTCACCATCGTCGCCGCGTGGATCAGCGCCGAGACGGGGGTCGGACCCTCCATCGCGTCGAGCAGCCACGCCTGCAGCGGCACCTGTGCGGACTTGCCGCACGCGCCGACGAGCAGCAGCACGCCGATCCAGTTCAGGGTGGTCTCGGTCGCGCCCGGTGCGGCGGCGCTGATCACGCTGAAGCTGGTGGACCCGAAGGTGACGATCATCAGGAAGATCGCCAGGCCCAGGCCCATGTCGCCGACCCGGTTGATCACGAAGGCCTTCTTGGCGGCCGCGGCGGCGGACGGCTTGTGCTGCCAGAACCCGATCAGCAGGTACGACGCCAGGCCGACGCCCTCCCAGCCCAGGAACAGTCCGACGTAGTTCTCCGCCAGGACCAGCATCAGCATCGCGGCGACGAACAGGTTCAGGTAGGCGAAGAACCGGCGGCGGCGCGGGTCGTGGGCCATGTAGCCGATCGAGTAGACGTGGATCAGCGAGCCGACACCGGTGATCAGCAGCAGGAAGAGCGACGACAGCGGGTCGTAGAGCAGGTCCAGCCCGATCTCCAGGCTGCCGGCCTCGATCCAGTCGTAGAGGTGCTGGGAGATCTGGCGCTCGCCCTCCTCGCGACCCAGCAGGGCGAGGAACAGCACCAGGCTGATCACGAACGAGCCGACGGACATCGCGGTGCCCAGCAGGTGTCCCCACCGGTCGGTGGCGCGGCCACCGAGCAACAGGATCGCGGCGCCGAGCAGGGGCAGCGCGATGATCAGCCACAGCAGCGCGAACGGGCCGTCGGCGGCCGTCGGGTCGACCGCGGGCGCGTGCGTCTCGGCGGCCTCGACCGCCGCGGCGGAGAGTGCGTTCATCAGTCGGCTCTCCTCAGAACTTCAGCAGGCTCGCGTCGTCGACCGAGGCCGAGCGACGGGTCCGGAAGATGGTCACGATGATCGCCAGCCCGACCACGACCTCCGCAGCGGCGACGACCATCACGAAGAACGCTGCGACCTGGCCGTCCAGGTTGCCGTGGTGGCGGGCGAAGGCGACGAAGGCGAGGTTGCAGGCGTTGAGCATCAGCTCGACGCACATGAACACCACGATCGCGTTGCGGCGGGTGAGCACGCCGATGGCACCGATCGTGAAGAGGATCGCGCTCAGGACGATGTACTCGGTCATGCCTCGTTCTCCTCGCTCGAGCCGGTGGCGGCGGACTTGCCCGCCGTCTCCGGCTTGTGCGCGGGGTCCACGCCCAGCTGCGACTGCACCTTGTCGATGTCGCGCAGCCCGGTGGGCCGCATCGTGCCGCGGGCGGCGAGCACCCGGCTGACCGACTGCGCCGCGGGGCTGCCGTCCGGCAGCAGGGCCGGGGTGTCCACGGCGTTGTGGCGGGCGTACACGCCCGGCGCCGGGAGCGGTCCGAGGTGGGCGCCCTTCTCGCCGTACGCCCGGACCCGATCGGCGGCGATCTCGGTCTGGGTGCGCCGCTGGCCGAGACGCTCGCGGTGGGTCAGCACCATCGCGCCGATGGCCGCGGTGATGAGCAGGGCGCTGGTGACCTCGAAGGCGAAGACGTAGCGGGAGAACAGCACGCTCGCGAGCGCCTGCACGTTGCCGGCCGCGTTGGCCTCCTCGAGCCCGACGGCGGTGCCGAAGCTGACCTGCGCCAGTCCCACGACGAGCAGGACCGCGAAGAGCAGTCCGACCAGCCAGGCGAGCGCACGCTGGCCCTTGATCGTCTCGACGAGGGAGTCGGAGGCGTCGACACCGACCAGCATCAGGACGAAGAGGAAGAGCATCAGGATCGCGCCGGTGTAGACGATGATCTGGACCGCGAAGAGGAACGGCGCCTCCAGCACGGCGTACAGCACGGCGAGGCTGATCATCACCACGGCCAGCAGCAGGGCGGCGTGCACGGCCTTGCGCACGAAGAGAATGCCCAGCGCCGCGATCACCATGATCGGCGCCAGGACCCAGAACGCGGTCACTGATCGGCCCCCTGGGCGGTCGGCGGTGCGGTGGGACCGGCGGGTGCCGCCGGGTCGGTCGGCTTGAACTCGCCGCGGTAGTAGTCCTGGTCGTCGTCACCGAGGCGCATCGCGTGCGGCGGGGCCTCCATGCCGGGGAGCAGCGGCGCCAGCAGGTCCGACTTCTCGTAGATCAGGCTCGCCCGGCTGTCGTCGGCGAGCTCGTACTCGTTGGTCATCGTGAGGGCGCGGGTCGGGCAGGCCTCGATGCACAGGCCGCACAGGATGCAGCGCAGGTAGTTGATCTGGTAGACGCGTCCGTAGCGCTCACCCGGCGAGAACCGGGCGCTCCCGTCGGGGTCGTTGCCGTTCTCGGCGCCCTCGACGTAGATCGCGTCCGCGGGGCACGCCCAGGCGCACAGCTCGCAGCCGATGCACTTCTCCAGCCCGTCCGGCCAGCGGTTGAGCTGGTGCCGGCCGTGGAACCGGGGTGCGGTGGGGAGCTTCTCCTTGGGGTACTGCTCGGTGACGACCTTGCGGAACATGGTCCGGAAGGTCACGCCGAAGCCGGCGACGGGGTCCCAGAGCTGCTCCTTGAGCGTGGGGCCCTGCTGACCGGCCTGCCCTGCGTGCTCAGCCATTCTTCACCTCGGTGTCGGTGTGGACGTCGGAGCGGAAGGTGAGCGGCGCGGCCGCACCGCGCACCGGTCCGCCGGCCGGCATCGGGGGCACGGGGTAGCCGCCCGAGCGGGGCTCGGCCACCGGAGCGGCCGCCGGCTCGTCCGACTTCTCGGGGATGAGGAACGTCACCAGCAGCACCACGAGGAGCACGCCGCCGGCGATCAGCCAGAACTGCGGGTCCTGGGCGAAGCCGTCGTCGAAGAGGCCCTCGTTGCGTGCGGCGCGCATCGTGGCCACGGCCACGATCCAGACCAGGGCGACGGGGATCAGCCGCTTCCAGCCGAAGGCCATGAACTGGTCGTAGCGCAGCCGCGGCAGCGACCCGCGGAGCCAGATGAACAGGAAGACGAAGAAGAAGACCTTGCCGAAGAACCAGAGCACCGGCCAGTAGCCCTCGTTGGCGCCCGCCCACACCTCGTCGATCCAGAACGGCGCGTGCCAGCCGCCGAGGAAGAGGGTGGTGGCGAGAGCCGAGACGGTCGCCATGTTGATGTACTCGGCCAGGAAGAACAGCGCGAACTTCAGGCTGGAGTACTCGGTGTGGAAGCCGCCGACGAGCTCGCCCTCGGCCTCCGGCAGGTCGAACGGCGCCCGGTTGGTCTCGCCCACCATCGCGATCAGGTAGATCACGAAGGACGGCAGCAGGATCAGGCCGAACCACAGGTCGTCCTGTGCGGCGACGATCTCGCTCGTCGACATCGACCCGGCGTACATGAACACCGAGACGAAGGCCAGGCCCATCGCGACCTCGTAGGAGATCATCTGGGCGCTCGATCGCAGCCCGCCCAGCAGCGAGTACGTCGACCCGCTGGACCAGCCGCCGAGGACGATGCCGTAGATGCCGATCGAGGCGATCGCGAGCACGAACAGCACCGCCACCGGCATGTCGGTGAGCTGGAGCGGCGTCCGCTCCCCGAAGAAGCTCACCTCCGGGCCGAACGGGATCACGCTGAAGGTGACGAAGGCCGGCACGGTGACGATCACCGGGGCGAGGACGAAGACCACCTTGTCGGCGGCCCGGGGGATGAGGTCCTCCTTGAAGGCCAGCTTCACGCCGTCGGCCAGGGACTGCAGGAGCCCGAACGGACCGTGCACGTTGGGACCGATCCGGTGCTGCATCCGGGCCACGACCCGCCGCTCCCACCAGATGTTGAACAGCGTCAGCAGCACGAGGACGACGAAGATCAGCACGGCCTTGAGGCCGATCACCCACCAGGGGTCGTTGCCGAAGGCGCTCAGGCCGTCGCTCATGCCCCGCCCTCCTTCCCGTTCGAGGCCGGACTGCTCGCAGCGGCCTCCGCGCCCTCGACCGGACGGCCCCCCGAGATGGTGACCGGACTCCCGGCCGACGCCAGGTCGGCGAGGACGCCCCGTCCCACGGAGCCGGCCGGCACCCACACCACGTCGTCGGCGAGGTCGTCGGCGATCTCGGCCGGCAGGGTCATCGACCCGCGGTCGCCGCGGAGCGTGACCGTCGCGCCGTGCGACTCGAAGACGCTGCGCGACACGAGGGCGACCGGGGTCCGCGCGGTGGCCTTGAGGTACTTGTCGCCGTCCTGCATGCGCCCGTTGTCGAGCATCTGCTTCCACGTCGCGAGGGCGAGCTCGCCGGCCCCGCGCTCCGGTCGGGCTGCCGCGGCCCCGGCGGCGCCGGTCGGCGCAGCGGGTCGCGGGCCGTCCCAGGGCCCGAGCTGCTGAAGCTCGGCCCGCGCCTCGTCGACCGTCCGGAAGCCGAGCGGGCTGCCCTGGCCGAGCAGCGCGAGCTCGTCGGCCACGCCCGCGAGCGCGCGCAGCTCGGGCAGCGACGACGGGTTGTGCAGGGCGGCCTCCCAGGAGCGCACGCGGCCCTCCCAGTTGACGAAGCTGCCAGCCTTGTCGGTCACCGGCGCTACCGGGAACACCACGTCGGCCGCGCTCGTCACGTCGGTCGCGCGGAGGTCCAGGGCGACCACGAACCCGGCGGCGGCGATCGCCGCGCGGGTGGCCGCCGGGTCGGCGGTGTCGTCGGGGTCGACGCCGGCGATCACGAGGCCGTGCAGGTCACCCGCGACGAGCGCGGCGACGATGTCGTCGGCGTCGCGGCCGTCGGCCTCCGGCAGCGACGGCACGCCCCAGGCCGTGGCCACGTCGACCCGCGCCCCGGGATCCGCCACCGGGCGGCCGCCGGGGAGCAGGTTCGGCAGGCAGCCGGCCTCGACCGCTCCACGGTCGCCCGCGCGGCGCGGCACCCAGGCCAGGCGAGCGCCGGACTTCGCGGCGAGCTCGGCGGCGGCGGTCAGGGCGCCGGGCACGGCGGCGAGCCGCTCGCCGACCAGCACCACCGACGTGGAGTCGACGCCGTGCTCGCTGCCGAGCAGCGCGTCGATCGCCTCAGGCTCCTGGCCCGGCGCGGTCCGCACCAGCCGGGCACCGAGCTTCGTCAGGCCCCGCGTTGCGAAGGGAGCGACGGCGACGACCTGGGTGCGCCCGGCCGTGACCCCCTTGCGCAGGCGGAGGAAGATCGCGCCGGCCTCGTCCTCCGGCTCCAGGCCGACGAGGACGACCTTCGGCGCCGACTCGAGGTCGGCGAAGGTGACGCCGCCGTTGTCGGGGGTCGTCAGCGCCACGGTCGAGGCGAGGAAGGCGGACTCCTCCGCCGAGAGCGGTCGGGCGCGGAAGTCGATGTCGTTGGTGCCGAGCGCCACGCGGGCGAACTTGCTGTAGGCGTAGGCGTCCTCGACACTCAGCCGGCCACCGGTCAGGACGCCGACTCCGCCCGCGGCCCGCGCGGCCGCCAGGCCCCGCGCCGCGACGGTGAACGCCTCGGGCCACGACGCCGGCCGCAGCTGGCCGTCCTCGCCGCGCACCTGGGGGTAGGTGAGTCGGTCGTCGAGGTCGGCGTAGCCGAACGCGAACCGGTCCTTGTCGGTGACCCACTCCTCGTTGACGTGGGGGTCGTTGCCGGCCAGCCGTCGCACCACCTTGCCGCGGCGGTGGTCGATCCGGATCGCCGACCCGCACGCGTCGTGCTCGGCGATGCCCGGCGTGGAGACCAGGTCGAAGGGACGGGAGCGGAACCGGTACTGCTCCGACGTGAGCGCGCCGACCGGGCAGATCTGGATCACGTTGCCGGAGAAGTAGGAGAGGAACGGCGCGTCCTCGGCGATGCCGATCTGCTGCTGCGCGCCGCGCTCGAGCAGCTCGATGAACGGGTCGCCGGCGATCTCGTCGGCGAAGCGGGTGCACCGCTGGCAGACGATGCAGCGCTCGCGGTCGAGCAGGATGTTGGGCGAGAGGTTGATCGGCTTGGGGAAGGTGCGCTTGACGCCGAGGTTGCGGTCGTCGGAGAAGCGCGACTCGGTACGCCCGTTGGACATCGCCTGGTTCTGCAGCGGGCACTCCCCGCCCTTGTCGCACACCGGGCAGTCGAGCGGGTGGTTGATGAGCAGCAGCTCCATCACGCCCTGCTGCGCCTTGTCGGCGACCGGGCTGGTGACCTGCGTGCTGACGACCATCCCCTCGGCCACCGGCAGCGTGCAGGACGCCTGCGGCTTGGGGAACCCGCGGCCGTTGCCGGCGTCGGGGATGTCGACGAGGCACTGGCGGCACGCCCCCACCGGCGCCAGGAGCGGGTGGTCGCAGAACCGCGGGATCTGCACCCCGATCTGCTCGGCCGCGCGGATGACGAGGGTGTCCTTGGGAACGCTGACCTCGATCCCGTCGATGGTGACGGTGACCAGGTCGGACCTCTCGACGGCCTGCTGGCCGGACTTCTCCGGTGTCGTGGTCATGCGGTGGCTCCCTTGCCTGCAGGCTGCGGCGCCTGGTCGGCCCACGCGGTGGAGCGCGCGGGGTCGAACGGGCAGCCGCCGTTGGCCAGGTGTGCGAGGTACTCGTCGCGGAAGTACTGGATCGAGCTGGAGATCGGGCTGGTGGCGCCGTCGCCGAGGGCGCAGAACGACCGGCCGAGGATGTTGTCGCACTGGTCGAGCAGCTGGTCGAGGTCGGCCTCGCTGCCCTGGCCCCGCTCCAGCCGGGCGAGCGCCTGCACCAGCCACCAGGTGCCCTCGCGGCACGGGGTGCACTTGCCGCAGGACTCGTGCTTGTAGAACTCCGTCCACCGCAGCACGGCGCGCACGACGCACACGGTGTCGTCGAAGATCTGCAGCGCGCGCGTGCCGAGCATCGAGCCCACCGCGCCGACGCCCTCGAAGTCGAGCGGCACGTCGAGGTGCTCGGCGGTGAGCAGCGGCGTGCTGGAGCCGCCGGGCGTCCAGAACTTCAGCCGGTGCCCCTTCCGGACCCCGCCCGCGAGGTCGAGCAGCTCGCGCAGGGTGATGCCGAGCGGTGCCTCGTACTGGCCGGGCCTCTCGACGTGGCCCGAGAGCGAGAAGATGCCGTGGCCCTTGGACTTCTCGGTGCCCATCGACGCGAACCACGCGGCGCCGTTCTTCACGATGGCGGGCACGGAGGCGATCGACTCGACGTTGTTGATCACCGTCGGGCTGGCGTAGAGGCCCGCGACCGCCGGGAAGGGCGGGCGCAGCCGCGGCTGGCCACGGCGGCCCTCGAGGCCCTCCAGCAGCGCCGTCTCCTCGCCGCAGATGTAGGCGCCCGCACCGGCGTGCACGACGACGTCGAGGTCGTAGCCGGAGCCATGGATGTCCTTGCCGAGGTGACCCGCGGCGTAGGCCTCGGCGACCGCGGCCTGCACCCGCCGGATCACGTGGAGCACCTCGCCGCGGATGTAGATGAACGCCTTGTTGGCGCGGATCGCGTAGGAGCTGAGGATGACCCCCTCCACGAGCACGTGCGGGTTGCCCATCATCAGCGGGATGTCCTTGCAGGTGCCCGGCTCCGACTCGTCGGCGTTGACGACGAGGTACTTCGGCTTCGGGTTGTCCTGCGGGATGAAGGACCACTTCATGCCGGTCGGGAAGCCGGCGCCGCCCCGGCCGCGGAGGCCGGAGTCCTTCACCGCGGCGATGACGTCGTCGGGGCTCATCCCGAAGGCGACGTCCAGCGCGGCGTACCCGCCCCGCTCCTCGTAGGCGGGGAGCTTCCACCCCTGCTCGACGTCCCACAGGTCGGTGAGGACCGGGGTCAGCATGTCAGCCACGACGGGTCACCTCCACGACGGCCGTCGCCGGGCTACGACGGACCAGGATCCTCATGCGTCACCCTCCCGGGCCTCGTCGCCGCCGCCCACCTCGAGCTCGCCCGCCGTCGGCGCCGACCAGCCGCGCTCGCGGGCGATCCGGAGACCGACGAGGCTCGGCTCACCGGCTCCCGGGCCCTCGTCGACCCGGCCGTCGGGGAAGCCTGCGAGCACCCGCTCCGCCTCCCGCCAGGTGCACAGCCGCGGACCCCGCGTGGAGGAGACCTCCTGGCCGGCGCGCAGCGCCTCGACCATGCCGACCGCGGAGTCCGGGGTCTGGTTGTCCATGAACTCCCAGTTGACCATCACCACCGGTGCGTAGTCGCACGCAGCGTTGCACTCGATGTGCTCGAGGCTCACCGTGTGCTGGTCGCCCTCGCGGCGCGCCGCGACCTCGTCGTTGCCGATCTCGAGGTGGTCCTTGAGCCGGGCGAAGATCTCGTCACCGCCCATCACGGCGCACAGGGTGTTGGTGCAGACGCCGACGTGGAAGTCGCCGACGGCGTGCCGCTTGTACATCGTGTAGAACGTCGCCACGCCGCTGACCTCGGCGGCGCTGATGTCGAGCACCGCGGCACAGGCCTCGATGCCCTCCGGGGTGATCCGGCCCTGGACGGACTGCACCAGGTGCAGCATCGGGAGCAGCCCCGACCGGGGCTGGGGGTAGCGCGCGGCGATCTCGCGCAGCTCGCCGAGCGTCTTCTCGTCGATCGGTGCGGTGGTCACCGGTCCACGCCTCCCATCACGGGGTCGAGGCTGGCGATGGCGACGACGACGTCGGACAGCATGCCGCCCTCGCTCATCAGGCCCATCGCCTGGAGGTTGTTGAAGCTGGGGTCGCGGAAGTGGGCGCGGAACGGACGCGTCCCGCCGTCGGAGACGACGTGGGCGCCGAGCTCGCCGCGGGGGGACTCGACCGGCACGTAGGCCTGCCCGGCGGGCACCCGGAAGCCCTCGGTCACCAGCTTGAAGTGGTGGATCAGCGCCTCCATCGACTCGCCCATGATGTGGCGGATGTGGTCGAGGCTGTTGCCCATGCCGTCGGCGCCGATCGCCAGCTGGCTCGGCCAGGCGATCTTCTTGTCGGCGACCATCACCGGTGCGCCCTCGAGCCGCGCGAGGCGGTCGGCCGCCTGCTCGACGATCCGCAGCGACTCCCACATCTCGTTGAGGCGGATCCGGAACCGGCCGTAGGAGTCGGCGGTGTCCCAGGTCTGCACGTCGAAGTCGTAGGTCTCGTAGCCGCAGTAGGGCTGGGTCTTGCGGAGGTCCCACCCGTAGCCGGTGCTGCGCAGCACCGGTCCGGTGATCCCGAGCGCCATGCAGCCCTCGAGGTCGAGGTGGCCGACGTCCTGGAGGCGGGCCTTGAAGATCGGGTTGGCGTTGCAGAGAGCGGCGTACTCCGGCAGCCGCTTCTTCATCAGCGCGACGAAGCTGCGGATGTCGTCGAGCGCACCCGGCGGCAGGTCCTGCGCGACGCCGCCGGGGCGGATGAAGCCGTGGTTCATGCGCAGCCCGGTGATCAGCTCGAACAGGTCGAGCACCAGCTCACGCTCGCGGAAGCCGATGGTCATCACGGTCAGCGCGCCGATCTCCATGCCGCCGGTGGCGATGCAGACCAGGTGGGAGGAGATCCGGTTCAGCTCCATCAGGAGGACCCGCATCACCTGCGCCTTCTCCGGGACGTCGTCCTCGATGTCGAGCAGGCGCTCGACGCCCAGGACGTAGGTCGTCTCGTTGAACAGCGGCGAGAGGTAGTCCATCCGGGTGCAGAACGTGACGCCCTGCGTCCAGGAGCGGTACTCCATGTTCTTCTCGATGCCCGTGTGGAGGTAGCCGATGCCGCAGCGGGCCTCGGTCACCGTCTCGCCGTCCAGCTCGAGGATCAGCCGCAGCACGCCGTGGGTGGACGGGTGCTGGGGTCCCATGTTGACGACGACGCGCTCGGCGGCCTCGCCCTCGGCCAGGCCGGCCGCGATCTCGTCCCAGTCCTGGCCGGTGACGGTGAAGACCCGGCCCTCGGCGGTGTCGGAGGAGCCGGCGTACAGGTCCTCGTCGGTCTCGGTGGCCATCAGTTGTAGGACCTCCGCTGGTCGGGGGGCTGGATGGAAGCGCCCTTGTACTCGACGGGGATGCCGCCGAGGGGGTAGTCCTTGCGCTGGGGGTGGCCCGGCCAGTCGTCGGGCATCAGGATCCGGGTCAGCGCGGGGTGGCCGTCGAAGACGATCCCGAACATGTCCCAGGTCTCCCGCTCGTGCCAGTCGGCCGCGGGATAGAGCGCCACCAGGCTCGGCAGGTGCGGGTCGGCGTCGGGGACGCTCGACTCCACGCGGATCCGCCGGTTCCAGGTGTAGGACGTGAAGTGGTAGACCGCGTGCAGCTCGCGGCCGGTGTCCTCGGGGTAGTGCACACCGCTCACCCCGGAGAGGAACTCGAACCGCAGGGACGGGTCGTCGCGCAGCAGCCGCGCGACCTCCACCAGGTCGTCGCGCCGGACGTGGAAGGTGATCTCGCCGCGGTGGATCACCACCTGCTCGACGAGGGGGTCGAGCCGGTCGGCGACCGTGTCGAACCAGCCGCCGTAGGGCCGCTGGGCGGCACCGGGCAGCACCACCCGCGTCACCAGCCCGTCGTACCCGCTGGTGTCGCCGGAGCCACGGACGCCGAACATGCCCTGGCGGACGCCGACCGCCCGCACCTCCGACGCCGGGCCGTCCTCGAGGAGGTGCTCGGGCGCGTTCTCGGGGGACTGGTCGACCGCCGGCTGCTCGACCGCCTTCTCCGGCCGGTCGTTCGTCGGGTCGGTCACCGCAGCATGCCCTTCATGTCGCTGGTCGGCAGGGCGACCAGGCGCTCGGACTCCAGCTCGCGGATCTGCGCCTGCCGGTTGCTGCCCAGGGGCGTGGCCTGGACCTTGTCGTGCAGCTTCAAGATGGCGTCGATCAGCATCTCCGGCCGCGGCGGGCAGCCGGGCAGGTACATGTCGACCGGGACCACGTGGTCGACCCCCTGGACGATGGCGTAGTTGTTGAACATCCCGCCGCTGCTGGCGCACACGCCCATCGCGAGCACCCACTTGGGCTCGGCCATCTGGTCGTAGATCTGGCGCAGCACCGGCGCCATCTTCTGGCTGACCCGGCCGGCCACGATCATCAGGTCGGCCTGGCGGGGGCTGGCCCGGAAGACCTCCATGCCGAAGCGGGCCAGGTCGTACTTCGGCCCGCCCGACGTCATCATCTCGATCGCGCAGCACGCCAGCCCGAAGGTGGCTGGCCAGAAGCTGGCCTTGCGCATGTAGCCGGCGAGGCCCTCCACCGTGCTCAGCAGCACGCCGCTCGGGAGCTTGTCCTCGACACCCATGTCCGTTCCTCCCGCTCAGTCCCAGTCGAGCCCGCCGCGGCGCCACACGTAGACGTAGGCGACGAACACGGTGGCGATGAAGACGACCATCTCGACCAGCCCGAACCAGCCGAGCGCGTCGAAGTGCACGGCCCACGGGTAGAGGAAGATGATCTCGATGTCGAAGACGATGAAGAGCATCGCGGTGATGTAGTACTTCACCGGGAACCGGCCGCTCAGCGCCTGCGGCGTGGGCTCGATCCCGCACTCGTAGGAGTCGAGCTTGGCGCGGTTGTAGCGCCGCGGCCCGACCATGGTGCTCATCACCACCGAGCCGACAGCGAAGGCCGCGGCCAGGCCCGCCAGCACGAGCACCGGCGTGTAGAGCTCCATGAGCCTCCCTCTCGTGATCTTGTGAACAGAATCACTAGTGGCGTGGGGCACATCTTGCCACCCGCGGGACGGATCGGCACAGGGGGGTCGGGGTTGGCCGATCGCCCGCCAGGACGGCGATTTAGCGCACGGAGCGGTGTCCTAAATCGCCGCCGCGCGATCCGGCTCAGGCGGTCGCCCGGTGCAGCGCGACGATCCCGCCGGAGAGGTTGCGCCACTCCGCGCCGCGCCAGCCCGCCCGCCCGATCATCGCGGCGAGACCCCGCTGGTCGGGCCACGCCCGGATCGACTCGGCGAGGTAGACGTAGGCGTCGGGCGCGGACGAGACGGTGCGGGCGATCGCCGGCAGCGCCTTCATCAGGTACTCGAGGTAGACCGTGCGCCACGGCGCCCAGGTGGGGTGGCTGAACTCGCACACCACCAGCCGCCCGCCCGGCCGGGTGACCCGGCGCAGCTCGGCGAGCCCGGCCTCCGGGTCGACGATGTTGCGCAGCCCGAAGGAGATCGTGACCGCGTCGAAGGTGCCGTCGCGGAAGGGCAGCCGAGTGCCGTCGCCGGCGGTGAAGGGCAGGTGCGGGAGCTGCGCCTTGCCGACCCGGAGCATGCCGATCGAGAAGTCGCACGGCACGACCTGCGCCCCGGCGTCTCGGAACGGCTGGCTGGACGTGCCGGTCCCGGCAGCCAGGTCGAGCACCGCGTCGCCGTACCCCGGGTCCACCGCCTCGAGCACCTCGCGGCGCCAGCGCCGGTCCTGGCCGAAGGAGAGTACGTCGTTGGTCAGGTCGTAGCGCCGCGCGACGGTGTCGAACATGCGTCGTACGTCGGCGGGCTGCTTGTCGAGCTCTGCGCGGGCCACCGCGGCAGCCTAGCCGCGCGCGTCCGGGAGCCTCCCGCTCGGTCCTGTCGAAGTCGCACGCAACCGACCGGCTCGCTCAGGCGTCTCTCCAGTCATGAACACCAGGCTCGTCGTCGCCCGCCGGCTCACGCTGGTCACCGTGGTCGCCGCCCTCTGCTCCGTCCTCGCGTACGGCGCCGGCTGGGCCGCGCGCTCGACCACCCTCCCGTGGGAGGACGCCGCATCCCCGGCCGGCGCCCCGGCCGGCGCGGGAGACGGCCCTGCTGCGATGCCGGACGGTGACTCCGCGGGCGAGCCCTCGGCCGCGCCGACCGCGGACCCGCCGGAGCCGCGAGACCGGCAGGACGGGCAGGGCGGTGGGGACGAGCAGGACGAGCCGGTGGAGCCGGACCAGCCGGACCGGTCGGAGGAGCCGGAGGAGGCGCAGCCGCCCGCTCCGGGCCCGGCACTGCTCTCCCCCGGCCAGCGCGGTGCCGAGGTCCGGGACCTGCAGGCCCGGCTGGCCCAGATCGACTGGTTCCAGCAGGACGTCACCGGCTTCTACGGCGCCGTGACCGCCGAGGCCGTGCGCGGCTTCCAGGCCAAGCGGGGCATCGCCGTCACCGGAGAGGTGGACCGGCGCACCCGCGACCTGCTGCACGACATGACGCGGAAGCCGACGACGGGCGAGCTGACCGACCAGCCGCCCCCGTCGGGCGGCAACGTCCCCGGCGCGCTGGACCCGCGGTGCGCGACCGGCCGCGTGCTGTGCGTCGACAAGTCCAGCCGGACCCTGCGCTGGGTCGTGGACGGCCGGGTCCTGCGGACCGTCGACGTCCGGTTCGGCTCGGCCGAGCTGCCCACCCGCGAGGGCGCCTTCGCCGTGCAGCGCAAGAGCCGCGACCACGTCTCCAGCCTCTACGACACCCCGATGCCCTACGCCATGTTCTTCTCCGGCGGGCAGGCCGTGCACTACTCCCCCGACTTCGCCGCCAACGGCTACGCCGGGGCGTCCCACGGGTGCGTCAACGTGCGCGACGAGCGGGCCGTCGCCTGGCTCTTCGACCAGGTGCGGATCGGCGACCGGGTCGTCGTCTACTGGAGCTGACCGGCTGCGGCCTCAGTCGGTGGCGGCGAGCACGCTGTCGAGGAAGCCGGCGACCTGCTGCTCGTCGAACCCGTTGGCGAAGACGCTGTAGGCGAGGCCGTCGCGCTCCGCGCGGCACTCGACCTGGTAGCTGGCCGGGTTGGCCTCGCCACCCTCGGCCGGCATGCCCGTCGTCGGGTCGACCTGGTCGTTGAAGCTGATGCCGCAGCGGTAGCCGTCGACGTCCCTGAGCTCGTAGTGGGTGCCCTGGCTGTCGATCTGGAACGGGCCCCGCGGGATCACCAGCCCCGCCTCCCCCGGCACCACCGTGACGCCGAGCGACTGGACGCCCTGGCTCTGCGGGTCGGTCATCGAGTCAAGGCTCACGTAGGACCGCACGGCCGCGTCGTCGTACAGGCTGGCGAGGTGCTTCGCAGCCTCGCGGTCGCTGGCCTGCACGCGCTCGGTGAACTGCTCGATCTCGGCCGCCTCCTCCTCGCCCTGGGCGTCGGCCTCTTCGGGCGTGACGGCGGACAGCGCGACCACGTCGTCGCCCAGCCGGTCGGGGAGCTCGGGGATGTCGGCGGTGGCCTGGCCGCTGTCGCCGGCCACCTCGGGGAGGCCGACGGCGAACCCGACGAAGCCGGCGAGGAGCACGACGCCTGCGGTGAGTCCGGCGGCGGTGGAGCGATCGATCGGCATCGGGCCATCATGCCGCGTCCGGCTGAGAGGGAGGTGAACGGGTCCGCGCCGCCGGGGCCTCGGGCCTAGAGGTCGGAGCCGTCGCGGAGACGGACGTAGTCGAGGCCGGCCGCGCCGAGGATCCGGCCGAAGTGGCCGTCGGCGATGCCGAGACCCGCCTCGGAGTAGACCCGGTCGTGGATCGCCACGTTGCGGGCGGCGCCGACCGAGCGGGCGAAGTCGATGCCCTCGCTGACCTTCATCCACGGCGCCGACACCGGCACCAGCAGCACGTCGACCGGGACGCCCGGCCCGGTCAGCGCGTCGCCGGGGTGGAACACCGTCGTGTCGCCGACGGTCAGCAGGTAGCCGCTGTTGTGGAACCGCGGCAGCTCCGGATGGATCACCGCGTGCAGCTCGCCCACCGCTCGCACGCCGATGCCCCCGCGGGTGTCACCGCCGGTGTCGCCGATCGTCCAGCTGTCGTCGGGCCGGACGACGTGGACCCGCTCGGCGACGTCGGGCGCGTCCTCCCGGATCCGGGCCGCCACCGCGCCGATGGTGTGGATCGGCGCATCGGTCGCCCGCAGGTGGTCGGGGTCGTAGTGGTCGGGGTGCTCGTGGGTGACCAGCACCGCGTCGACCCCGTCGACGGCCTCCCGCTCGGTCCAGACGCCGGGGTCGACGACCACGACCGTGCCGTCGTGCTCGATGCGGACGCCGGCGTGCCCGAACTTCGTCAGTCGCATGCCACCGAGGCTAGGTGATGACGTCCGGGGCAGGCCCCGGTCAGCCCGTCAGCCCGTCAGCCCGTCAGCCCGTCAGCCCGTCAGGTGGTGCACGTAGCACCACCGCCAGCCCTCACCCGGCTCCACCGAGCGGATCACGGCGTGCCCGGTCTGCTGGAAGTGGGCGGTCGCGTGGCGGCCCGGAGAGGAGTCGCAGCACCCCACTGCGCCGCAGCCCAGGCACATCCGCAGGGCGACCCAGCGGGTGCCGTCGCGCCGGCACTCCGCGCACGCCGGCTCCTCCGGCCCGGGGCGGAGGGGAGCCGCAGCGATGTGGTCGCAGCCGTCGCGCAGCCGAGCGGTCGTCGTACTCCGGACCTCGGCGCGGCGGGCGCGGGCGGCCGAGAGCATCGACTCCTCGACGTCGAGCATGGCCAGCACCTCGCTGACGATCTCCGCCGGCACCGACCCGGTCGAGCGGATCTCCAGGACCCGCCGGCGCTCCGTCTCGATCATCTCCGAGCGCCAGCGGGTGTAGAGGTCGCTCGGGCTCTCCTCGCCGGCAGTGGTGCCGAGCCGCTCCCAGGCGGCGAAGTTGCGCTGCTCGAGCCGCTGGACGATCAGGCCGCGGATGTCGTGCGGGTCGTCGGCCGTCGCGGCGAGCTCGTCGAGGCGGTCGAGGGCGGCCTTGCCCGCCTGCTGCAGCAGGGTGGCCCGCGCCAGCGCGTCGTCGTGCGGGTCCGGGGACGGTACGGCGAGCCGCCGCGCGACCCACGGGAGGGTCAGCCCCTGGCCGAGGAGGGTGCCGGCGACGACGGTGAACGCGGCGATCAGCAGCAGCTCGCGGTGCGGCACGTCCTGGGGCACGACGAAGGCGGCGGCGAGCGTGACCACGCCACGCATCCCGGCCCAGCCGATGAGGAAGGTGTAGCGCCACGAGGGCGGCTCGCCGGTCACCGGGTCGGGACCGGGCCGGATCAGGGCGTAGCGGATGGCGAACACCCACAGCATGCGGAGCAGCACCGTCGCGGCGAGGGTCGCGAGGCAGGCGGCGAGGATCGTGGGCCCGGAGAGCGGGCTGTCGCGCACCTCGGCGACCAGCCACTCCGCCTGCAGGCCGATCAGCAGGAAGACGGTGTTCTCCAGGACGAACGCGATCGTGCGCCAGTTGGTGCGCTCGGCGATCCGGGACTGCGCGGACTGCAGCACCGGGGCGACGTGTCCCAGGAGGAGGCCCGCGACGACCACCGCGACCACGCCGGAGGCGTGGATCTCCTCCGCCACGATGTAGGCGGCGAACGGCACCACCAGCGAGATGGCCGTGTCGAGCAGCGGGTCCGTCACCCGCCGACGGAGGAAGCCCACGACGAGGAACGCCACCCCGCCGACCACCAGGCCACCTCCGGCGGCGAACGCGAAGTCGGCGCCCACCTCCCAGATCGTGACCACCTCGGCCATCGCGACGATGGCCATCCGCAGGGCGACCAGGGCGGTGGCGTCGTTGAGGAGCGACTCGCCCTCCAGAATCGTCACCACCCGCCGTGGCAGGCCCAGACGCCGGCCGATCGCGGTGGCCGCCACCGCGTCGGGCGGCGCGACCACGGCTCCGATGGCCAGGGCCAGCGGCCAGGAGACCTCAGGCACCACGAGCTTGACGACCGCACCGACGCCGACGGTGGTGAAGGCGACCAGGCCCACCGACAGCAGGAGGATCGACCGCCGGTTGGCGTTGAAGTCGACCAGCGACGTGCTCATCGCCGCCGCGTAGAGCAGCGGCGGCAGCAGCCCCAGCAGCACGACCTCGGGCTCCAGGCGCAGCTCCGGCATGCCCGGCAGGTACGACGCCGCCGCGCCGACGACGACGAGGGTCAGCGGCGCGGGCACGTCGGCACGGTCGGAGACAGCCGTGACCGTGAGCACCGTGACCGCGATCGCCACCAGCAGGATCGCGATCTCCACGGGCTCAGTCTGCCCCGGTCGCCAGCGCCCGGATGCGCTCGTCCAGCGTCCGGCGCCCGGCCCGGCTGATGGTCGCCTCGACCACCTCGATGCCGCCGTTGGGGCTGGCCAGCGCCTGCTCGAGCTCTGGCCGCGAGCCGACCTTGAGGTGCGGCACGCGGAAGGCCGCGCAGACCGCGCCCAGGTCGGCGCCGTGCGGGGTGCCGAAGAGCCTCTCGAAGCTCGCCGCGTGGGCGGGCGCCCCCTGCTCCAGCACCGAGAAGATGGCGCCCCCGTCGTCGTTGGCGACCACGATGGTCAGGTCCGGCCGCGCCTCCTCGGGCCCGATCACCAGGGCGGTCTGGTCGTGCAGGAAGGTCAGGTCGCCGACCAGTGCGAGGCTGCGGGTCGACCGCGGCCGGCCGAGCGCCGCCCCGATCGCCGTGCTGAGCGTGCCGTCGATGCCGGAGAGCCCCCGGTTGGCCACCACCCGGCGCCGCTCGCCGACGGGTGCCGGCCGGGCCATCAGGTCGAGGTCGCGCACCGGGCTGGAGGCGCCGACCACCAGCAGGCCGCCCGGCGGCAGCGCCCCGGACACGGCCGCCGCGACGTCGTAGCCGGTGAGGGCCGGCTCCTCGGCGAGGAGCCGGTCGAGCCGGCGGGCGACGTCGCGGTCGGCCCTCTGCCACGCCGCCAGCCACGCCGGGTCGTCGCGGTCGCCATCCCACGCCGGCGCGACCACCGGGGTCGAGCCCGGCGGCCGGACCGGCCACGCGCCCGGGCCGGTCACGACCAGCACCTCGACGTCGGCGCGGTCGAGCAGGCGGGTGACGGGCCGGGAGAGGGTGGGCCGCCCGAAGACGACGACCCGCTCGACCCGGTCACCGAGCCCGGAGGCCAGCAGCAGCCGGTAGCAGCGCAGCGCGTGGTCGCCGGTGCGGGCGCCGCTGGTGGGCTCGGCGAACAGCGGCCACCCGGCGGCCTCCGCGAGGTTGCGCGCCGGGGGGCCGGCGTCGTCGCCCGCGACCACCACGGTCCGCGGCCCGCGGGCAAGGACGGTCGGGACGGCGTCGTACCTGACGAACGCGTTGGGTTCCGCCGCCGGACCCAACGCATTGGTCAGGTACGACGCGGGGTCGGCGGGCACCAACGGCGCGTCCAGCTGCACGTTGAGGTGCACCACCTCCCCGGCGGGTGCGGGCACGCGGGTGAGGGCGGCGACCGTCGCGACGTCGTGGGTGGGCACCATCGGGCCGAAGATGCCGACCTGGTCGGTGGTCTGGTTGACGCCGGTGCCGCGGAGCCGGGCCGGCCGGTCGGCGGAGACCACGACCAGGCCGAGCCCGGCGTGCACCGCCTCGAGCACGGCCGGATGGACGTTGGCGACGGCCGTGCCGGACGTCGTCACGACGGCGGCGCGGGCGCCGACCTTGGTCAGCCCGAGCGCCAGGAAGCCGGCCGTGCGCTCGTCGATCCGGGTGTGCAGCCGGAGTGCGCCGGCCTCGGCGGCGGCCCAGACCGCGAACGCGAGCGGGGCGTTGCGCGAGCCGGGGGCCAGCACCACGTCGGTGACGCCGGCCTCCGCCAGCCAGCCGACCACGGCCGCGGCGAGGTCGGCGGCGGGATCCGGGTCCGGGTGCCCCCCGGCGGTCGGCGTCGGCGTCACGAGCGCCGATCCTCCCGCAGCGCGCGCACGGCGGCGAGCCGGCCCTCCCAGGCGGCCACCCGGTCCGGCGCGGCGGCCAGGAGCTCCAGCTGCGCGTCGTCGACCACGGGCCGCCGCACGGGCAGCGCTCCGGCGACCGGGAGCAGCGGCTCGCTGGCCACGTCGGCGGTCAGCAGCTGAACGGTGGCGAGCCCGCACGCATAGGGCAGCTCCGGCAGTGCGGCCGCGAGCGCCACTCCGGCGGCGATCCCCACCGACGTCTCCAGCGCCGAGGAGACGACGACCGGGAGCCCGATCTCCTCGGCGATCCGCAGGCACGCGCGTACGCCGCCCAGCGGCTGCACCTTCAGCACCGCGACGTCCGCGGCCTCCAGGTCACGGACCCGGAAGGGGTCCTCGGCCCGGCGGATCGACTCGTCCGCGGCGATCGGGACGTCCACCCGGCGTCGTACGGCGGCGAGCTCCTCGACGGTGGCGCAGGGCTGCTCGACGTACTCCAGGCCGCCGGCGGCGCGGTCGAGCCGGGCGATGGCCGGCACCGCCTCCGCCACGGGCCACGCCCCGTTGGCGTCCACGCGGACCCGGCCGCCGGGCCCCAGCGCGTCGCGCACCGCCGCCACCCGCTCCTCGTCCTCGGCGAGGGTCTGCCCCGGCTCGGCGACCTTCACCTTCGCGGTGCGGCACCCGCCGTCGGTCACGATCCGGTGCGCCCGCTCCGCGTCGACCGCCGGGACGGTGACGTTGACCGGAACCGACGCGCGCACCGGGTCGGGCCAGTCGCCCGCGGCCGCCTCCTCCGCGCAGCGCAGCCACGGCTCGGCCACGTCGGGCGGGTACTCCAGGAAGGGGCTCCACTCGCCCCAGCCGCCCGGACCGCGCAGC
This sequence comes from Nocardioides proteolyticus, assembly GCF_051280635.3. Taxonomy (NCBI): domain Bacteria; kingdom Bacillati; phylum Actinomycetota; class Actinomycetes; order Propionibacteriales; family Nocardioidaceae; genus Nocardioides; species Nocardioides proteolyticus. The sequence continues at coordinate 104,411 of NZ_JBNBPO030000011.1, forward strand.
AGGGCCGCCTCGCGCACCGCGATGCCGCGGAAGCGGGTGCGCATCGGGATGGCGACCGTCCTCATGCCGGGTCCCCCGTGTCCCGTGACCGCGCGGTCGCTGCTTCCGGCACGTCCGCGGCGACCGCCCGGGCGAGAAGCGCCTGGCGGTCCGGCTTGCCGTTGGGCAGCAGCGGCAGCTCCGCGAGCGCCACCACCTGGCGCGGGGCCCAGGGCCGCGGGTGGACCGCGGCGACCCAGCTGCGCGCCTCGCCGGCGGAGACGTCGCCGACGACGAACGCCACCACGCGGCTGCCCCACTCGGGGTCGGGGACGCCGAGCACCTCGACGGCGGCGACCGCGGGGTGCTCGCGCAGGCGCGCCGCCACCGCCGGCGCCGGCACGTTCAGGCCGCCGCTGACGATCACGTCGTCCACCCTCCCGAGCACCTGCAGCCGGCCGTCCTCGTCGAACCTGCCGGTGTCGGAGGTGTGGAACCAGCCGTCGACGAGGACCTCCGCGGTCAGCTCCGGCCGGCCGAGGTAGCCGGTGAAGAGGGTGGGCCCGGCGACCCGGATCCGGCCGCCCGCGCCCAGGGCGACGGCCACCCCGTCCAGGGGCACGCCGTCGTAGACGCACCCGCCCGCCGTCTCCGCGGAGCCGTAGCTGGCGACGACCCGCACGCCGGCGTCGGCGGCCTGCCGGCGCAGGGCGGGGTCGACCGGGCCACCACCGAGCAGCACGGTGTGTGCCCGTCGCAGGGCCCGCAGGTCGTCGGGCGCCTGCAGCATCCGGCGGAGCTGGGTCGGCACGAGGGACACGAACCAGCCGTCGCCGTCCGGCCAGCCGGTGCGGTCGAGGACGACGGGGTCGTGCCCGGCGACCAGCGAGCGAGTGATCACCTGCACCCCGGCGACGTACGACGCCGGCAGGGCGAGGACCCACGGACCGGTCGCGCCGAGGCGGGCGGCGGAGGCCCGTACGGACGCCAGCACGGCCGACCGCGACAGCTCGACCCGCTTCGGGGTGCCGGTCGACCCGGACGTCTCCACCACCAGCGGCGGAGCCTCCCGGTCGTCGAGTGCGAGCCACCGGCGCAGCCGGTCGAGAACCTCGCCGGTGTCGCCGGTCACGCTCAGGAAATCCACCTGACAGACGCTATCGGGAGCGGAGAGGATTGCGCCGATGAGCACACCAGTCACCGCCGACGGGCGCGGCTTCGTCCGGCGACTGGTTCCCCCGCCGGGGCTGCCGCGCCGGCTGGCCACGCAGGGGATGCTCTTCGCCCTCGGCGAGAGCGCCTTCATGACCGGCAGCGCGGTCTTCCTGGTCAAGGTCGTCGGGATGTCGGCGGGCAGGGCCGGGCTCGCGCTCACCGTCATGGGCGTCGCCCAGTTCCTGTTCGCCTATCCCGCGGGGCGGATCATCGACCGGGTCGGACCGCGGCGGGTGTGGTCCTCCTCCACCGTCGGCCGAGCCGCGGTCTTCGCCGCGCTCCCCTTCGTCGAGGACTTCGCGCAGTACGCCGTGGCCGCGGCGGTCACCGGCGCGCTCCAGGCACTCGGCCGGTCGTCCCACCAGGCCTACACCTACGACGTGCTGCCGCCGGCGACCCGCGTGCGGACGCAGTCCTACATGTACTCCTGGCTCAACGTGGGACACACGCTCGGCGCCATGGTCGGCGGCCTCGCCCTGGCGACCGGCAGCCTCGAGGTGGTGCGCTGGACGCCCTGGTTCGCCGCGGTGCTGATGCTGGCCAACGCCTACTGGGTCGTCCGCCTCCCCGCTGCTCCCCACGACCTGCGGGTCACCAGCGGGGAGAAGCGGGTGCGGCCGGTCGGGCCAGGCCCCCTGCGCAACCCCGGCTGGATCCTCACCACGTTCTTCCTCGGCGTGCTGTGGACCAACCAGGTGCTGCTCAACGTGGTCATCCCGCTGTGGCTGGTCGAGGCGACCGATGCTCCCCACGTCCTGCTGGCGTGGCTGTTCGGCACCAACACCGTGCTGTGCATCTTCCTGCCGGCGTACACCTCCCGCGGCGTGCGGACCCTCGACGACGCGCTGCGCTACACGTGGATCTCCACCGGCTTCTTCGTGGTCTCGTGCGTGATCACGATGGTCACCCACTCCACCGTGGGCCTGGTGACCGTCCTCCTGGTGTGGCTCGGCCACCTCACGGTGACCGGCGCGGAGCTCGCCGTGTCCGGGGCCAGCTGGTCGTTCGAGGCCGAGCTCTCCGACCCGCAGCGGCGCGGGGAGTACCAAGGCGTCCAGGAGGTCGCCGGTGCGCTGGGCTTCCAGTGGTCGCCGGCGGTCTACACGTTCCTCGCGCTCGGCTGGGGCGCCGAGGGCTGGCTGGTCATCGCCGGCATCATCGTGGCGGCGACCATCGGGATCGGTCCGTCGGTGCGGTCGGCCCGCCGGTTCGCGGACCGGCACTTCACCCGGCCGATGCCGGTCGACGCGGCCGACCTGGTCGTCGGATGACAGCCCGGTGCGGGCGGACGCCGGTGGCGGGCAGCACCTGGCGCGGAGGAGTCGGGCCGCACCTGCTTGAATCGTGCGGTCATGGCCACCGCAGCCCATTGGATCGCAGGCGCCCGCCCCCGGACCCTTCCGGCCGCGGTCGCTCCGGTGGTGGCGGGCACCGCCGTCGCCGTCCACGAGGGCAGCGAGGTGTGGTGGAAGGCCGCGCTCGCGCTGGTCGTCAGCCTCGCCCTGCAGGTGGCGGTCAACTACGCCAACGACTACTCCGACGGCATCCGCGGCACCGATGACGACCGGGTCGGCCCCCTGCGGCTGGTCGGCTCCGGGCTCGCCTCTCCCGCGTCGGTCAAGCGGGCCGCGTTCCTCGCGTTCGCCGTGGCCGGCGTCGCCGGCACGGTCCTCGCCGCCACGACGGCCTGGTGGCTCCTCGCGGTGGGCGCGGTGTGCGTCGTCGCGGCCTGGTACTACACCGGTGGCTCGAAGCCGTACGGCTACCTCGGGCTCGGCGAGGTCATGGTCTTCGTCTTCTTCGGGCTGGTCGCCGTCGTCGGCACCACCTACGTCCAGGCCGAGACCTGGGACCCGGTCGGCTGGCCCGCCCTCGCCGCCGGCACCGGCATCGGTGCGCTGGCCTGCGCGATCCTCGTGGCCAACAACCTGCGCGACATCCCGACCGACACGGTCTCCGGGAAGCGGACGCTCGCCGTCCGCCTCGGTGGCCGGCGGACGCGGGGCCTCTACGCCGGTCTGGTCGTCGTCGCGGCGGGCGCGCTCGTCGCACTGGCCGCGCTCACCACCTGGTGGGCCCTGCTCGGCCTGGGATTCGCAGTTCCCGCCGCGGCCGCGGCGCGCATCGTGCTCGGCGGTGCCCGCGGGCCCGCCCTGATCCCGGTGCTCCAGCAGACCGGGGTCGCCGAGCTCGGCTGGGCGGTCCTGTCGGGGCTGGGGCTGGTGCTCGGCTAGCGACCACCGGCTGCGGTCAGTCGTCCTCCTTGGACCGCATGGCGTCGTACTTCTCCTCGATGGGGCGGGCGCGCTGCTCGACCTTGGCGGCGAAGGCGGCCCGCTGCTTGTCGAGCAGGACGAAGGAGGCGACGCCGCTGATCACGAAGGCGATCACGACCACCCACAGCAGCGGCACGTCGTCGGCGATCACGAACCACAGGCCGAAGACGATGCAGGCCGCGCCGACGAACAGGCCCAGGCGCAGCAGGGTGTAGATCCAGAACTCCTTCACCGCTCCAGCCTAGGCCGTGCGCCGCGTCACCCGCCCGGCGGGACAGGTGCGCCGACCAGCGACGACCTACGCTGGAGGGGTGAAGCTGTTGCTCGTCGTCGTGGTGTTCGCGGTCGTGACCTACCTCGCGATCCGTTGGATGCAGGACCGCGGGCTCGGGGGTCCGCCGGCGCAGCGCAAGCCGGCCCGGCCCAAGCCGCCCAGCCGCCCGGTGGCGCCCGACGACGACGAGACGTTCCTGCGCGAGCTCGAGCGGCGCAGGCGGCAGGAACGCCAGCGGGAGCAGCAGCCACCCGAGCCCGAGAGCTGAGGGATCAGGACCAGGAACTCAGCCCGGCCACGGCCTGCAGCCGGGGTCCCGGCTCCTCGTCGACCACCCGCTCCGCCGCGTACGAGTGCTGGCTGGTCGAGGAGAAGTAGTTGATCCCGATGAAGTTGAACCACAGCGTCGCCAGGCCCAGCAGCGCGAGGATCGCCGCGTTGCGGCCCTTCCAGCCCGCCGTCGCCCGGGCGTGGAGGTAGCCGGCGTAGACCACCCAGGTGATGAACGCCCACACCTCCTTGGGGTCCCAGTTCCAGTACCGCGACCAGGCCTCGTGGGCCCAGATCGGGCCGGTGATCAGCACCGCGAAGGTCCACACCGGGAAGGCGAAGGCGTGCACCCGGTAGGCCAGCCGGTCGAGCGCGGGCAGCGACGGCACCCGCGCCAGCCAGCCGGTCAGCCCCACACCGGCGGCCTGGACCTTGCGCTCGGCCCGCGCCCGGACGAGGTACATGATCGAGGCGATGCCACCGAGGGTGAAGGCGCCGGTGGCGATGATCGCGGAGACCACGTGGATCACCAGCCACGGCGAGTTGAGCGCCTCGGTGAGCGGCGCCACCTCGTCGTGCAGCCAGATCACCGCGACCATCAGCGTCGTCACGACGAAGCCGACGACCAGCGGACCCATCCAGCCGAGGCGGTACTTCCGGTAGAGCGCCACGTAGAGCAGCGTCACCACGAACGTGCCCGAGATCGTGAACTCGTACATGTTGCCCCACGGCACGCGGTCGGGGTCCGCGGCCAGGCCCCGGCCGACCAGCGCCACCAGGTGGACCACCCCGGCGATGCAGGTCAGCAGGAAGCCGAGCCGGCCGAGGAAGGCCACCCGCTCGGGCGTCGTACGACGCGGCTCCGGGCCGGCGCCTCGGCTCGCCGCCCGGTCGGCGTCGCCACCCGCCGCCACGCCGGCACCGACCAGGTCGCGCTCGCTCGCCACCTCCCGGACCGACGCCCACTCGACCAGGTGCGTGATCAGGGCGAGGAAGTACACCACGCCCGCCATCGTGATCGCCTGGTTGCTCAGGGTCTCCCACGCGGTGTCGCTCACGGTCTGCTCACTCCACTCTCCTGCAGCTGCTCCAGCAGAGCGGCGAGGACCTCATCGGTCTCGCCGTTGCCGGAGCGATCGAGGACGGCGACCTCGACGAGGGTGCCGCCGGTCCCGTCGGTGCCGTCCATTGTGTCCCCACCGTCGCCGGCCGGTGCACCCCGGTCGGCCGGCCGCGCGCGGACCCACACCCGGCGGGGGCGGACGAACAGGGAGGCGCAGAGGCCGATCAGGGCCAGCACCACGCCGGCCAGGGCGACCTCCTTGCCGGGGGTCTGGCTGATCTGCACGCGGATCCACGGCTCGACGCTCTCGAAGGTGACCGAGCCCAGCCCGTCGGGCAGCTCGACCGTGTCACCCGGCTGGAGGTCCACCCGGAAGGGCTTGCCGTCCTCCTCCACGAGGGACGCCTTGCTCTTGTCGAGCACGTAGACCGACTGCGACGCCCCCGAGTCCAGGCCCAGGTCGCCGGTGTAGGCGAGCATGGACAGGGTCGGGTTGAGGTCGTCGCCGAAGACGGTCACCGGGTCGCCGTCGACCAGCTCGAAGGTCGGGTAGAACAGGCCCTCCAGCCCGATCTGGCCGGGTTGCGCGGCCGGAGCCTTGATCACGCCGAACGACAGGAAGGTCGCGTCCTGCGGGAGGAAGACGGTGGGACCTGTGTAGGCGATCTCGCCCTCGCCGTCGCGGACCGTCACCACGGGCGCGTAGCCGTGGCCGATGAGGAAGACCTCGGTCCCGTCGATCGCGAGCGGATGGTTGACCCGGAGGGTGTAGTCGCCGGGCCGGTCCTGCTCGGCCGTGCGCCACCAGGTCAGGTCGGCCTCGAAGCCCTGGGCCTGCCCCGCCCGCGGGCCCTCCCGCAGCCAGTCGACGCGGAACTCGTCGACGCTGAAGTGGAACGGGTCCAGCTGCGAGGGCCGGAACAGGCCGCCGGGCTTGAAGTCGTCGTACTGGGTGAGGTTGTTGCTGAACGTGGTGCCCTGCACCAGGATCACGCCGCCCTGGTAGCCCCACAGGCCGCCCACCGCGAAGCCGGCGAGGACGATCAGCACCGAGAGGTGGAAGAGCAGGTTGCCGGCCTCGCGCAGGTGACCGCGCTCGGCGGCCACGAAGTCGTCGCCGTCGCCGGCCGCGCGGAGCCGGTGGCGCCGGCCGAGGACCGCGCGGGCGTGGGCGAGCACCTCCTCGGTGCTCCGCTCCGTGCGGTACGACGCCTGGACGGGCAGCCGCGTGAGGTGGCGCGGCGCCGCCGGCGGCTGGGCGCGGAACGCGCGGAAGTAGACGAACAGCCGCGGCACGATGCAGCCGACGAGCGACAGCACGAGCAGCAGGTAGATCGCGGAGAACCACGGCGAGTCGTAGACCGAGAACAGGTCCAGCCGCTCGTAGACCGGCGTCAGCCTCGGGTGCTCGTCCTTCCACCGGGTCACGGCGAGGGAGTCGACGCCCTCCTGGGGGATGACCGAGCCGGGGACCGCCGCGAGCGCGAGGAGGAGCAGCAGCACCAGGGCGGTGCGCATCGAGGTGACCTGGCGCCAGGTCCAGCGGGCGAGCTCGCGCGCGGTCAGCTCTCCGGGGCGACGCTCGACGTCCCCGGGACGGCGTCGGGTCATACCGCGACCTCGAAGTCGCTGACCAGGTGGATCTGCAGCCACTGCACGATGTGGTCCCACCAGCCGGTGAGCAGCAGCAGGCCGACGGCGACCAGCATCAGCCCGCCGACCCGCATCACGCAGGCCTGGTGGCGTCGTACCCACGCCAGAGCGCCGAGCGTGCGGCGGTAGGCGAGCCCGGCGACGATGAAGGGCAGGCCGAGGCCCAGGGCGTAGCACAGGGAGAGCAGGGCGCCCCGCATGGCGGTCGCGTCGACGTAGGTGAGGGTGACGATCGCGCCGTAGGTGGGACCGATGCAAGGGGTCCAGCCGATGGCGAACAGGGCGCCGATCAGCGGCGCGGCGCCGAGGCCCACCGCGGGGATCCGGTGGATCCGCCACTCCCGCTGCAGCCACGGGAGCACGCCGGCGAAGACCAGTCCGAGCACCACGAGCAGCACGCCGAGGACCACGGTGATCTCGTCCTGCCACGTGCGCAGCCAGACGCCGACGGACCCGAAGGCGGCCCCGATGAGCACGAAGACGACGGCGAAGCCGAGGACGAACAGCGCGGAGCCGAGCACCATCCGTCCGCGGTGGCGGCCCGCCTCGCCCGAGGCGAGGTCGGCCCCGGACAGCCCGGTCGCGTAGGAGAGGTAGCCGGGCAGCAGCGGCAGCACGCAGGGGGAGAAGAACGAGAACAGGCCCGCGACCAGCGCCACGGGCACGGCGAGCGCGAGGGAGCCGGTCGCCGCCTGCTCCCGGAACCAGTCACCCATCGGACTCGGCGACCAGCTCGTCGATCAGCGTCGTGAGGGTGCTCTTGGACGGGATCGGGCCGTTGATCATGGCCGCCACCCGGCCCTGGCGGTCCAGCAGCACGGTCGCGGGCGTGGCGTGCGGGGTGAAGCGGCCCATCCGCAGCAGGGTCTCGCTGCCCTGGTCGTAGAGCGAGGGGTAGCCGACGCCGCGATCCCGTTCGAAGCTCGCGGCGTTCTCCCGCGCCAGGTCGCGGATGTTGATGCCGACGAAGGCGACGTCGTCGGCGTCGGTCTCCTCGTCGGCCTCCACCAGCATCGGCATCTCGGTGCGGCACGGGCCGCAGCCGGACCACCACACGTTGAGCACGACGACCCGGCCCCGGAGGTCCGCCACGTCGAGCGGCTCGCCCTGCACCGTCGTACCGCTGATCTCGACGGGGTCCTCCCGGTCGCCGGGCGCGACCTGGATCACCTGGCCGTCGCCGGCGACGTACGTGAGGTCGCCCGTGCCCTCGACGTCGGAGCAGGCGGCGACGAGCAGGAGCAGCGCGAGCAGTGCGGCGGCGCGGCGGATCAAGGGGTCGGGTCCCCCTCCGGCTTGTTCTCCTCCGGTGCGTCGCCGGCGGAGAACGGAGCGGCGAGGTCGCCGGTCGGGATCAGGTCGATGGCCGGCTCGGCGTAGGAGACCTGGGTGATCACCTCGCCGACGAAGTGCAGCGACGTCACCGAGCACAGCGTGCACTGCCGCTTGCGCGGGTCGTGGAGGAAGGACCGGCCCTCGACGTGCAGCCGAGTGGTCCAGATCGGCAGCTGGTGGGAGACCAGCACGCCCTCGTGGCCCTGGGCCTCGCGGCGGACGTCCTCCACCGCGGCCATCATCCGGGAGACGATCTGCTTGTAGGGCTCGCCCCAGGACGGCTTGAACGGGTTGTAGAGGTGCCGCCAGAGCAGCGGGTTGCGGCGCAGCGCGTTGTTGCCCTTGCCGAAGGTGAGCCCCTCGAACCGGTTCGTGGACTCGATCACCCGGGGCTCGATGCCGACCTCGAGACCGAGCGCGGCCCCGAGCGGCGCGGCCGTCTCCTGCGCCCGCTCGAGCGGGGAGGACCGGACCACGGTGATGTCGCGGGTCTTCAGCGACTCCGCGGCCCGGTCGGCCATCGCCTTGCCGCGCTCGGAGAGGTGGAACCCGTCCCGGCGGCCGTACAGGATGCCGCGCGGGTTGTGGACCTCGCCGTGGCGGACCAGGTGGACGACGGTGTCGGGCGTGCTCATGCGTGGACCTCTCCGCTGGTCGGGGACTGTGCCGCGGCCGCCGCCTTCGCGGCCTCGGGAAGGGCGGCGAGCACCTGGTCGACGGCCCGGTCGTCGTGGGCGGCCGACACGAACCACGCCTCGAAGGCCGAGGGCGGCAGGTGGACCCCGCGGTCGAGCATCGCGTGGAAGAGCGCGCCGTAGGCCGCCGCGTCCGTGCGCTGGGCGTCGGCGAAGTCGCTGACCGGCCGGTCGGTGAGGAACACCGAGAACATGGAGCCGGTCGACTGGATCACGTGCGGCAGGCCGGCGGCGGTGAACGCCTCGGCGACGCCCGCCCGGAGCGCGTGCGCGACCTCGTCGAGCCGGGCGTACACCTCGTCCGACGCGGCCCGCAGGGTGGCGAGGCCCGCGGCCGTCGCGACCGGGTTCCCCGAGAGCGTGCCGGCCTGGTAGACCGGCCCCTCGGGCGCCAGGTGGGCCATCACGTCGGCGCGACCGCCGAACGCGGCGGCCGGGAAGCCACCGCCCATCACCTTGCCGAACGTCATCAGGTCGGGGACCCACCCCTCGACGGCCCCGTCGAGGCCCCACTGGCCGCGCGCGGAGGCCCGGAACCCGGTCATCACCTCGTCGCTGACGAAGAGCGCGCCGTGGGCACGGCAGGTCTCGGCGAGGAAGGCGTTGAAGCCCGGTGCAGGCGGGACCACGCCCATGTTGCCCGGCGCCGCCTCGGTGATCAGGCAGGCGATGCGCTCGCCGTACTCGGCGAAGGCGGCGGTGACCGCCTCCCGGTCGTTGTACGGCAGCACGACCGTCAGCTCCGTCGAGGAGGCGGGGACGCCGGGTGTCCCCGGGATCGAGAAGGTGGTCAGTCCCGAGCCCGCCGAGGCGAGCAGCGAGTCGACGTGCCCGTGGTAGCAGCCGGCGAACTTGACGACCACGTCGCGGCCGGTGAAGCCCCGGGCCAGCCGGATGGCCGACATCGTGGCCTCGGTCCCCGAGGACACCAGGCGCAGCCGCTCGACGGGGGTGCGGGCCACGATCTCCTCGACCAGCGCCACCTCCCCCTCCGTCGGCGTGCCGTACGACGTGCCGCGGGCGACCGCCTCCTGCACCGCCGCGACCACGGCGGGGTGGGCGTGGCCCAGCAGCATCGGCCCCCACGAGCAGATCAGGTCGACGTAGGTGTTGCCGTCGACGTCGGTGAGCCACGGGCCCGTGGCGGAGCGCACGAACCGGGGCGTGCCGCCCACGGCGTTGAAGGCACGGACCGGCGAGTTGACGCCGCCGGGGGTCACCGCGCGGGCACGCGCGAAGAGGGCGTCCGAGCCGCTGGTCACGGCTACCGTCGCAGGGAGGTCGGCCACCACGTCATTGTCACCGATGCCTCCCAGCGCCACCCCATCGGCACGGGCGGCGGCCGGCCGAGACGTGCGCTGGACCACGATGCGGGCACTCCCGTGTACCGGCGCACGCGCGTTATGCCACCGTTGGAGCCGGATCCGGGGCTGCCACGCGGGGACGCGGGCAACCTCGACCATGTGACACCCGTAACGTCGGTGTGTCAGGATTCGTTGTCCAGGTGTCGCGCCTATCGGGGGGTCCCCACACCGTGGGGTCGCAGGGGCGGCGCACGGGTGGGCCCGAGGGAGCGGCCCACGTGAGACGGCCGCGAGGCCAGGGGAGAGAGACAGGAAATGTCGAGGAAGCGTCTGGGGCGGCTGCAGCGCGTCGCCACCATCATTCCGCTGGCCCTGCTGTCGGCTGCCTGGACGGCGTCGGTCGCCGGCATCGGCAGCGTCGCGTCGCCCGTCGTGGCCAACGAGGGCCCGGCGCAGCTGACCGACGGCACCAGCGTGCCCGAGGAGTCGATCGAGGACCCCGCGAGCCTCTCCGACCCGGCCGGGGTCGAGGGCGTCAACGGCGGCAACGAGGCCGGCATCATCTCCGCGGCCTCCACGAACGCGATCCCCGCAGCCGCGCTCGCCGCCTACCAGCGCGCGGAGACGGTCATCAACTCCGCCGACAAGACGTGCAACATCACCTGGCAGCTCATCGCCGCGATCGGCCGCGTGGAGTCCAACCACGGTCGCTTCGGCGGCAACGTCCTCAACGACGACGGGGTCGCCACGCCCGGCATCTACGGCATCGCGCTCAACGGCAAGCGCAACACCAAGGCGATCTCCGACACCGACGCCGGCGTCTACGACAACGACGCCAAGTGGGACCGCGCCGTCGGCCCGATGCAGTTCATCCCCTCGACCTGGCAGGTCGTGGGCGTGGACGCCGACGACGACGCCTCCCGCAACCCGCAGGACATCGACGACGCGGCCCTGGCCGCCGCGGTCTACCTCTGCTCCGGCGACGGCGACCTCTCCACGGTGGTCGGCCAGCGGGCCGCGGTCTACCGCTACAACCACAGCCAGGCCTACGTCGACCTCGTGCTCAAGGTGATGAACGCCTACCTCGAGGGTGACTTCACCTCCGCGCCCAACAACTCCACCGCAGCCGGCTACATCGTCCCCGAGCCGCCGAGCTTCGGCGTCGGCGACGGACCGCGTGCCGGCAAGGGCGGCTCGAAGGGCAGCCTGTCCCGCGGCGGCGGCGGCGCGGCCTCCGGCGGCGACAGCACCGGTGGTGGCACCGGCGGCGGCACCGGCGGTGGCTCCGGCGGCGGCTCCGGTGGTGGCGGCGGCGGTGAGCCCGCCCCGAACCCGGCCCCCAACCCCGGCTCCGACCCGATCAAGGACGGCGGCAAGGTCGTCAAGGACACCGTCGACGAGGTCGACAAGGCCGTCGGCGGGGTGACCTCCAACCTGATCAGCGGCGTCCTCGGGCTCCTGTCCCCGGCCGAGGCGCGGACCGCCTGCCAGGCCGAGTACCCCAAGCTCACGCAGACAGTCCAGCTGCTGAACTGTCTGCTCAGCTACGGCCTCGCTCCCTGAGCCGAGCCGCACACCTGAGAGAGCCCCGGACCGCCAGGTCCGGGGCTCTCTGCTCTCCGCACCCCACGAGGTGGCGCGATACGGCGCACGAGGTGGCGCGATACGGCGCACGAGGTGGCGCGATACGGCGCACGAAGTGGCGCGGTACGGCGTACCAGGTGGCGCGGTACGGCGCCGCGATCGCTGTCCGGTGCTCAGCCGCGCAGCAGCCGGGCGGCCTCGACCGCCCAGTAGGTCAGCACCACGTCGGCGCCGGCGCGACGGATAGCCGTGAGCGTCTCCAGGATCGCCGGCTCCCGGTCGATCCAGCCGTTGGCGGCGGCGGCCTCCACCATGGCGTACTCCCCCGAGATGTTGTACGCCGCCACCGGCACCCCCCGCTCCCCCGCCGCGTCGGCGACCCGCCGCAGCACGTCGAGGTAGGCGAGGGCGGGCTTCACCATCACGATGTCGGCGCCCTCGTCGATGTCGAGCAGCGCCTCGCGCACTCCCTCGCGACCGTTGCGCGGATCCTGCTGGTAGGCGCGTCGGTCGCCCTCGAGCGAGCTGTCGACGGCCTCGCGGAACGGCCCGAAGAAGGCGGAGGCGTACTTCGCGGAGTAGGCGAGGATGCCGGTGTCGGTGTGCCCGGCCCGGTCGAGCGCCTCGCGGATCACCGCCACCTGGCCGTCCATCATGCCGCTCGGACCGACCAGGTCGACCCCGGCCGCGGCCTGCGCGCGGGCCATCTCGGCGTACCTGACGAGGGTCGCGTCGTTGTCGACGCGGCCGTCGGGCGTGAGCACGCCGCAGTGGCCGTGGTCGGTGAACTCGTCGAGGCACAGGTCGCCCATCACCACGAGCGCGTCTCCGACCTCGGCGACCACGTCGGCGATGGCCAGGTTGAGGATGCCGTCGGGGTCGGTGGCGCCCGAGCCGACCGGGTCCTTGGTCTCCGGGATGCCGAACAGCATCACGCCCCGCAGGCCGGCCTCCGCAGCCTCGACGGCGGCCTTCCGCAGGGTGTCGCGGGTGTGCTGGACGACTCCCGGCATGGAGCTGATCGGCTTCGGCTCCACCGCCCCCTCGCGCACGAACATCGGGAGCACCAGCTGGCCCGGCCGGAGTGTCGTCTCGGCGACCAGCTCACGCATGGCCGCCGTGGTCCGCAGCCGGCGGGGTCGGACGACGGGGCGCTGGATCTCGGTCACGACCCGAGTCTAGGAGTGCCAGCGGGCCAGCCACTGCGTGGCACCGGGCACCGGTCCCTGCGGGTCGCTCGCCTCGCCGACCGGCGTGTGCCAGAGCAGCTGGCCCTCCGGCGTCGGTCCGCCGAGCGCCCAGGAGGACACGCCGTCGGTGACGCGCACGAGGTCTCCGGTGTCGAGCTCGTAGACGTAGGTGCCCGCGGTCCCCGTCGGGTACGACGTCAGCTGGACCAGGTCGCCGTTCAGCTGACCCGCGATGCCGTCGCCCTGGATGGTGGTGACGGTGCGCCCGTCGAGGTCGAGCACCTGGACCCGGTCGTCACGACCGTCGTCGTAGGTGCCGCAGTACTGGCTCAGCATGATCCTGTCCTCGCTCGCCCCGAGGCCGAGCACGTTGCACCGCTCGCCGGACCCCGGGTCGAAGTCGTGCTCGGCACCGGTGGCCAGGTCGCGCACGTGGATGCGCCGGTTGACGCCGTTGGTGGTCGCCGTCCACACCATCGTCTCGTCGGTGAAGGCGACGTCCCCGACGCGCAGCTGCTCGTCGCGTGCGTCCGCCGGATCGGTCAGGGAGACCGACCACAGGTCGTAGGTCTCCCCCTCGGCTCCGGCGTCCTCCGCCTCACCGTCCGGACCGGTGGGCCAGCCGCCCGGGGGCGGCGCGCCCTCGGTGGCGGGTACGCCGACGTACAGCCGGCCGTCCGGGCCGACCTCAGCCTGGAACAGGTCGGCGGACGCCGGGAGCCCGGGCCACTCGAGCGTCGACCAGGTGCGGGTCGCCCGGTCGAAGACGGTCGCGCGGATGCCCTGCGCGGGTTCGCTCCCTTCGTCGCGGAAGGACAGGAGCACCAGCCGGTCGCGGCTCAGCTCGGCCGGCCACCTCTGCGCCGCCAGGTCGACCTCCGGCAGCCAGTCCCGCTCACCGGTCGCGGGGTCGAGCAGTGCGTAGCGGACGGCGTTCTCGGGCCCGTGGGGGCCGTCGCGGAAGAGGATCAGCCCGTCGTCGGTGACGCCGTCGAAGTACTGGCCATCGGCGCTGTCGAGGTCGGGGTTCGTGTGGCGGGCCACCACCTCGTAGTCCTCGCCCTCGACGGCGGGGACCGCGCTCGCGAGCCGAACCACCGGCCCGTCGGGACGCGGGACGGTCCGGCTGGCGACGTGGTCGCCCTCCCCACCGTCCGGCTGGAGCGTGACCGCGCCCGTGCCGATCACAGCCAGCAGGGCCACCCCGCCGACCACGCCGGTACGCCGCCTGGCCACCCGCCGCCGACCGAGGCGGACCACGTCGGCGACGCTGTCGCCGGCCGTGGGGGGTGAGGCGGCCGCCTCGCGCAGCAGCTCCCGGATGTCGTTCACCATGTCGCGCCTCCTAGGTTGAGCTCGCCGAGCGGCGAGTCGTCGAGCATGGAGCGCAGCGCGGCGAGGCCGCGGGCGGTCTGGCTCTTGACGGTGCCCTGGGTGCAGCCCAGCGCCGCCGCCGTGGCTGCCACGTCCAGGTCGTCGAAGTAGCGCAGCACCACGCACGCCCGCTGCCGCGGCGGCAGCTGGGCGAGCGCGGCCATCAGCGCGGCCCGCGCGGTCACCGCCTCCGCGAGGTCGGGCCCGGCCACCCGGTCGGGCAGCTGGTCGCTGGGGACCTCCCTGCTCGACCTGCGGCGGCCGTGGTCGAACACCGCACTGACCACGGCCCGTCGGGCGTAGGCGTACTCGCGGCCCGCCCGGGTGAGCCGCGGCCAGGCGACGTACACGCGGATCAGGCCCTCCTGGACGTGGTCGGCGGCGCGGTCCCAGTCGCCGCAGAGGAGGTACGCCGTCCGCCGCAGCCGCTCGTGCGCGCCCTGCGCGAACTCGACGAACTCCGCCTCGTCCCGCCTCACCGCTCTGGCTCCATGTCCGGTTGAACGCAGTGAGTGCGGCATCCGGTTGCACGGAGAGGTGAGGCGGGGTGCGGCGGTGCGGGTGGGGATGGCGTGGGGGTCTGGGGAGGGGTGGCGGGTGGCCGGGCGCTGGCGGGTGGCCGGTCGCTGGCGGGTGGCCGGGCGCTGGGATGTAACTCGGTGTTCGGTCCACTACCCGGGCAAAACTGCAACTACCTCGGGGGGGGGGGGGGGGGGGGGGGGGGGGGGGGGGGGGGGGGGGCGGGGGGGGGGGGGGGGGGGGGGGGGGGGGGGGCCCGGGTGCGCGGCGGCGGGC